>JAATGB010000140.1 GCA_015654945.1 Lactobacillales bacterium
GCTGCATGCTCCTCTGGCATAAACAACACCTCTCTTTTCAAAATACATCTTACTCCTAAATAAGGTATTTGTAAACTAAAAATTCGGCTAGCCTAAAAATAAAAACAATTATCTGGAAATAGGCAAAAAAATAGGTAAGATATAGGGTCTATATCTTACCGCAGTGCCATTATTTTTTTTGTTCTTTCACTTTCGAAGGTTGGGCAACTTGACCAATTAGCATAATGATAATTCCAGTTACAAGGACAATACCAGTAGTTAAACTGGGATTATAAGAACCATGATTTAATGATCCGCCGATATAACTGGCTACATTGCCAAGAATCACAGCCCAGAATAGTACAACGAGATAACGCATTATGTCCACCTCTTTTCATTAAATAGTTTAGCACAAAATCTCAAAAAGTAAAGCAAGGCTTTTTTTAAAAGCGGAACGTTCGTTCTCTTAAAGTAACATGAAAAATGAGTTTCATGTTATAATAGTAGAAAAGTAGAAAAGTAGAAATGAGGAGTGAGAAGATGGCAATTGCTCAATTACAAGTTTTGACCTCCTATTCATTATTGGCAAGCACCAATCGAATTAGCGAGTTAGTCGAACGAGCGAAAGCGGATAACTATGATGCACTTGCAATTACGGACATAAATGTCATGTATGGAGCAATTGAGTTTTATCAAACGTGCAAGAAAAATGACATCAAGCCAATTATTGGTTTAACATTAGAATACTTTAAAGACAATGAGTCTGACACTCCCTATCGATTGATTCTTTTAGCAAAAAATGTAGCGGGCTATCAAAACTTATTGAATATTTCTTCCCTGAAAATGGAAGCTGATTCACAGACGAAGTTGACGCTGTCCGATTTTGCTGCTTTTTTCAAAGACGTATACATCATTACTCCTGGTTATAAAGGAGAATTAGAAGAGCTTGTAGCCACAGAAGCCAAGCAAGAAGCGATTGATTTAGTAAAAGAATGGCAGCACTTATTTGCACAAACTGATTTGTTTGCTGGCGTTTATGCAGATGACAAGCCAGAAGAACATACATGGCAAGATTTTGCGACTGAAAATCAACTTCCTTTGCTTGCGTTGCATGACGTTAGATATTTGGAGCCAATGGACGATTTTTCCTTCCGGGTTGTTCAACATATTCAAGAAGGAAGTAAACTCTCACTTGATAAAATGGCTGATTCTGGCGCTTATTTTTTGCCTTCTGCTAAGGAAATGAAAGTGAAGTTTGAACATGCTGGTTTAGAAGAAGCACTTAGAAATGTCGATAAAATTGTTCATAGTTGTCAAGTGGAAATTTCACTTAATCAAAGCTTGCTACCCAATTATCCCGTACCTGCGAACCAGACAGCTGAAAGCTATCTTCGACATTTATGTTACGAAAACCTGCCAAAAAGAATCGATGAAGTTACCGATGAATACCGGGAACGATTGGAAATGGAATTACAGGTCATTCACGAAATGGGATTTGATGATTATTTTTTAATTGTCTGGGACGTGATTGCTTTTGCACATGACCATAAAATTGTTACGGGAGCAGGTCGTGGTTCCGCAGCTGGCTCTTTGGTTTCCTATGTGTTAGCTATTACGGAAGTAGACCCATTGAAATACCAACTGCTTTTCGAACGTTTTTTAAATAAAGAAAGATATACAATGCCTGATATTGATTTGGATTTTCCTGATAATCGGCGGGATGAAGTGCTTCATTATGTATTGGAAAAATACGGTTCCCGCCATGTGGCCCAGATTGTAACTTTTGGGACGATGGCTGCGAAAATGGCATTACGCGATGTCGCTCGGGTTTTTGGCTTGTCCCAAAGTGAAGCGAATGAATGGTCCAATGCGATTCCAAACGTTCTAAAAATCTCTTTGGAAGAAGCGTACCGTTCTTCGCATAAATTACAAAAAATCGTGACCCAATCCGAACGTAACCAAAAGTTATTTGAAACAGCTAAAAAAATTGAAGGTTTGCCGCGCCACGTTTCCACTCATGCTGCCGCGGTGGTGATTAGTGATCAGGAATTAACAAAATTTGTTCCGCTACAAGAAGGAACAAATGGAATTGCTTTGACCCAGTTTGTGATGGGAGATGTCGAAAATATCGGTCTTTTAAAGATGGATTTTTTAGGTTTGCGTAACTTATCGATTATTGATCATGCGGTGCAACACATTCGTCGAGCGTATCAAAAAGAAATCACAGTTAAAGAGATTCCTTTAGATGATCCAGCAACGTTACAATTGTTTCAAAAAGCAGATACTGTCGGTGTTTTCCAGTTTGAATCAGCAGGAATTCGGAATGTTTTACGGAAATTAGGTCCGACATCTCTCGAAGATATTGCCGCGGTAAACGCCTTGTATCGACCAGGTCCAATGGATAACATTGACTTATTTATTGCTCGAAAAAAGGGCAAAGAGCCCATTGAATATCCGGATGTAAGCTTAATTCCAATTTTAGAAGTCACGTATGGCATTATTGTTTACCAAGAACAAATTATGCAAGTTGCTTCTAAGATGGCAGGGTATAGTCTAGGGCAGGCAGATATTTTACGTCGTGCAATTAGTAAAAAGAAAAAAGAAGTTTTAGATAGTGAACGTGCTCATTTTGTTCAAGGAGCAGTGGCAAAAGGGTATCAGCTTGAAATTGCGAATCGTGTCTATGATTATGTTGAGCGTTTTGCTAATTATGGTTTTAATCGCTCGCATGCAGTTGCCTATTCGTTTATTGCCTATCAGATGGCGTATTTAAAAGTCTATTATCCAGTTCCATTCTTTGTTTCCTTGCTGCATTCAGTTCGACATAATCCAACAAAAATCAAAGAATACATTGCTGAAGCAAAACGTTTTTCCGTTACGATCAAAGGACCAGATATAAATAAAAGTGAGTATAGCTTTTTCTTGAGTAAAAATAAAATTCTTTTTGGCTTTACTTCTATTAAGGGAATGCGCCGCGATTTTGTTCACGATATTTTAAAAGAACGAAAAGCAAATGGCATCTACACATCTCTTGAAAATTTCTTATTACGAACGAACCATAAATGGTTGAAGGAAGATACGGTGTTACCATTGATCTTTACGGGTGCTTTCGACAGTGTTCATGGAAACCGACGACAATTAGTGATGAATCTTAAGAAAACAATGGAAAATATTTTATTAACAGGTGGAAGTCAGGACTTACTGGATCAGTACCCTCTAAAAGAAGAAACAGTAGCAGACTATAGCGTTGAAGAAAAATTAGCCCATGAAGAAGAATTTTTAGGAACCTATCTTTCCGGGCATCCCGTCGAAGAATTTGCAAAAATCAAAGTCAGTAAAAGCACAGAAGCAATCAATCAAGTTGAAGTTGGCAAAAAAACTGGCATTTTGCTCTATAGTAAAGAGGTTCGAATTATCCGGACAAAAAAAGGAGAATCCATGGCATTTTTAACTGGCTCTGATCAGACAGCAGAAATCTCTGTGACAATTTTTCCGAGGCTTTATCGTCAGATCCAACAAACATTAGAAAAGAATAAAGTCTATTATTGTTATGGGAAAATCGAAAAAAGCAATTATAATCAAGAGCTACAATTAC
>JAATGB010000113.1 GCA_015654945.1 Lactobacillales bacterium
AATAAAATTTCCAAAGTGTGCTGATTTTTCCATGTCTTTAACACCTAACACCCTCTTCTATCGCTTCCAAACTATCTCTACGCGTCTATTCTTGTATACTCAGTAAATCATTTGAATAAAAGCGAGAATTCTGCTGGTTTTTTTCTAATTTTTTCATTTCCAGCTGTCCGTGCTTTACCAAAAGGAATCATTAAAACCGGCTGCCAACTCTCTGATAGCTCTAAATATTTTTTAATTGCATCAAAATCGGCCCCACGCATAGGAACTGCGTCATAACCAAATGCTTTAATCGCATAAAGAAGATTCATCGCAAATAATCCACAATCAAGCATAATTGCCTCTACACTGTTCTCAGCAGGCGAACTGGCATAAAAAAAGTCTATTTTTTTACGAAACATTCCCTCGCCGGCCGGAGCTAAGGTGCCATTTTTTAATTTTTCCGCAACCAAATGATCAATTTCATAGGCTGATCTATCCCCAAAAACTAAAAAGACACCTGCAGCATTTTTTACTTGCAGCTGCTGATAAGCACGCGTGTAGATTTCTGCTTGCATGTCTTTATTTTGTACCACCGCGACTTTCCATGGTTGGCTATTATTTCCTGACGGAGCACTCCCAGCTATCGTTAGTATTTGTTCGATTTCGGCTGCTGTCACAACAGCATCTGGATCAACATCACGTATAGATACGCGACTTTTTAAAAAATCAATTGCAGTATCATTCATCTTTTTTTCTCCTTTACTTTTTGATATAATTAGTTTATGCTACTATCACAAAAAAACAAGTACGCACATTTTTGTGACTTAAAATGAAAGGAAAGGAGCTTCAATGAAAAATCTACCATTACCAGAATGTGGTGTTGCCAAAGTTATGTATCTTTTAGGAGGCAAGTGGAAATTACTGATTTTATGGCGTATTTCGCAACAAAAAACAATCCGCTTTAATGAATTGAAACGGACCACAAATGGCATTACAAATATGATGCTTACGAGATCCTTAAATGAACTTATTGAAATTGGCTTCGTTGTAAGGAACGACCATCAAACTATCCCTCCACATGTAGAATATACACTGACAGATTTAGGAAAAACATTTATTCCTATGCTAAAAGCTATTAATACTTGGGGAACAAACCATCTCATACAGAAACACTAATAACACGAAAAAGCAGCGTGCTGCAACAATTCATAGCTAGATGCTCTTTTATCCATTCATCATCCAACCAAACCAACCAAAAAAGCTGGAAATTCCCTTTATAAGGTAATTTCCAGTCTATTTCCCCCACTCAGGTCAAAAAAATGGCAATGAAGGATTTTTCTTGCTTTACTTCTGCTGCAGCTTTTCTTTGAGTACCATTAGTTGAAAATACAGGAGTAATTTAAAAAAAGTCGCAGAATCAGCCAAATCTAACTGCAGCACTTCTTCAATTTTTCGAAGCCGATAGTTCAATGTATTCCGATGAATATGCAATTGCTGCGTAACGACGGCATGATTACCGATCGCCAAAATATAGGTCTGCAACGTCTGCAGATAATTCGTGTGATGCGTCTGATCCCAACTCTCTATGCGCGCAATTTCCACAAGACTGTTGCTCGAAAGTGCCAACCCTTGCAATGGCGGTGCCAAAACCAACGCCGTAAAAAAATCGTTGTAATCATAAATTACCTCTTCTGCTGCCAGTAAGGTACCTAAATCTAAAAGTTTTTCCACCTGCTGCCGCTTTTCAATTATTTTTGCTAAATGCGGAAAACAAGGTCCCAGAGCCGCAACCGCTTGAAAGTTAGTCAATAATTTAACCAACTGCTGTTTCGTATGCTGTTCCACCGTATCCTCCACGACACTATACCGTAAAAGAAAGAGCGTGTCTGCAGTCACAAAAGTTAAAAAATGCGGAAAAACATTTTTTAAAGCCGTACTTAAATACGGAAGCATGCCAGAATGTTGGCTATTGCGCGCCCGAATCGCTAATACCTGATAGGTTGAAGGAAAAGTCATACGCAAATTTTCTTCCCATAATTGCAATTGCTCCGGAGATTGGATTAAATCGCTAAATAAATTACGCACAAACACCTTGAATAGCGGGCTCCCTGCCACATCAACCGTATTTTGTTGTCGCAAAGCAATCTGCACTGCTTGGACAATCACACTTAGCGCCTCCATACACGCAGGAATCTCTTTTTCATTTTGATAAAGCAGCGCTGCATACCCAATCATTTGTTCCTTGATTTTAATCGTCTGCATAATCCGAGGGTGAATTGCCACAGGGCCCCAATCGACAATCAAAGGTGCCGAACTTTGTGAAGCACTTTCCATATAATTTTCTTGGTAAAAACGCACAATCATCTCGTCCGGTGCATACCCATGCTCCAGCATTTCATCCCAAACCCAATCATCCAATGATGCTTTCGGACTAATTCCCAGAACTTTAAACGATGTGTCCGCCACAATTAAAGGTCGTTCCAGTATGTCCGCAGCCGCAGTCACAATTTTTTCAATGGAATTCGTCCGATTCAATGTTTGAAAGAGCGTTTCATATAATAGCTTACTATTCATCTGTACAGCTCCTTTGTGCATAAATTCATTTTCATTTTTGGTTCATCTAGCCTCTCAAAGTTTGCACTTATTATGTCACACCTTTTGCCAAAAAGAAAGCACACTTTACTCGATTGTTTGTTCAATTGAACAAATAGCAAGCAAAAATTTAGCTAATCACACATGGTAAATCCTCAATACACGCCTATAATAAAGTTATATTGTACAGTTATTCACAATAAAAAATTGAAATAATGTACGCAGAAAGTGAGGCAATACTTATGGATTTTACACAACTTTTTACTCCTTTTAAAATTGGTAAGATGACCATCAAAAACCGAATTGTTATGTCACCAATGGGTTTAAATGCTGGGCACGAAGATGGCACGATTGCGGATGATGAAATCGCCTATTTTGAAAAGCGGGCTCAAGGCGGAACAGGCATGATTATCATGGGCTGTCAGTTTCTCACCAAGAAGTTAGCCCAAGGCTCTTTAGAAGGATACCTTGATCAGACCTATATGATTCCACAGCTCACGAATCTATGTGAAATGGTGCAAAAATATGATACCAAAATCTGTGCCCAATTAAGCTGCGGTACCGGTAAAAATGCTTTTGCCAATATGTACGGCGAACCTCCTGTTTCTGCTTCTGCGATCCCTTCGATGTTCAATGAAGCGATCATCTGTCATGCCCTCACTATTGCTGAAATTCAACAAATCATGCAGGAATTTACCTATTCAGCTAAGCTAGTCAAAGATGCGGGTTTTGATGCGATCGAAGTTCATGCTCATGCCGGTTATTTGGTTGACCAATTTATGTCAGCAGTTTGGAATAAGCGAACAGATGCATACGGTGGCACCCTTGAAAAAAGAATGCGTTTTCCTTTAGAAATTGTCGCAGCTATTCGGCAAGCTGTCGGTCCAGATATGCCGATTATTTTCCGAATTGCCTGTAAACATCTTTTTGAAGGCGGTCGGACGATTGAAGAAACATTACCCATGCTGAAAATGCTGGAAGATGCCGGCGTTGACGCCTTGGATATTGATAGCGGCAGCTACGAAAATATTGAATATATCTTCCCACCAGCTTATCTCGGTGACGCTTGCATGTCCGATGTTTGTGCGGAAGCGCGGAAAGCCGTAACGATTCCGTTACTAAATTCTGGCAACCATACACCTGAAACTGGTGTTGCTCTAATTGAATCTGGTAATGCTGATTTTGTCATGTTTGGCCGGCCCTTGATTTCCGATCCAGAACTCCCTATAAAATTGCTAGAAGAACGACGCAGCCAAGTCCGTCCTTGTATCCGTTGCAACGAAGATTGTATCGGTCGCATTTTAACCCGCCTAACCAAAATGAGCTGTTCGGTCAATCCAATGGCTGTCTTTGAAGGACGAATGACTTGCAAAAAAACGGAAAAGCCACAGAATGTCGTCGTCATCGGTGGTGGGCCTGGCGGAATGGAGGCAGCACGAACAGCCGCTTTGGTTGGGCATCAAGTAACGTTATATGAAAAAAATGCCGTATTAGGTGGGCAATTGGAAAGCGCGGCGACACCACCATTTAAGAGCCAATTGCGTGAGCTTGTGCGGTGGTACATAGAACAATTAGATCTATGCCACGTAACCGTCCGTTTGAACACTGAAGTTACCGCAGATTCAGAAGTTTTGGCAGCAGCAGATAAAATCATTGTTGCTACTGGCGCTATGCCTGTAACCCCTCCAATTGCTGGAATTGAACAAACGGTTGACATTCTCTCCGCACATCTCCATCCCGAAAAATTAGCGGGCGACCGTATTGTTTACTGCGGTGGCGGTCTATCGGCTTGTGACAGTGCCCTTGAAACAGCGATGCAAGGAAAACAGGTATCGATTGTCGAAATGCAAGCAGATGTAGCAATTCAAGATCATATGATCAACCGCGCTGCACTACTCGCAAAGCTACGTGAATACAACGTTACACTCTATACAAATTGCAAAGTTCTAGAAATCCACGCAGATGGTGTGCAAATTCAAGCGGCGGATGGTCAGATTACACTAGTGTCAGCAGATACCGTTGTTTCTGCCTTTGGTATGATCCCTAACCAGTCTGTAGCACAAGCCATTGATCAAAAAAATCATTTAAAAACTCGTCTCATTGGCGATTGTCAAAAAATCGGCAAAGTCGGTCCCGCTGTTCGCAGTGGCATGTACGCAGCTATGACCTTATAAACACAAATAACGAAAGCAAAACAAGAGAGTAGGACATAGCTCATTAGGCTACGTCTTACTCTCTTAAAGTATAAACAAACGATCGCAATAAGATCTGCTAACCTATTCCACTACAAAAGATAACAAAAATTTTTCAAATAAAAATCTGCTTGTTCGCCAAATTTTCCTGACATTCTTTTAAATAAGCTGCATTATGCTCTGGATAGATCGGCTTTGTCGGTGTCACCGCAGCTAAGATCGAATACGGCGGGCAGTTTTTCCCTCGATATAGCGAATTTCGCCAGGTCATTGCGGGTTGGTAGCCTCGCCGTTTCATTTCTGTCATGACTTCCAGATGATAGAGAAACAACGTATATGGTGAATGATCAAACACATAGTTTACCGTAGCGTGAGATTTCCCCCAACCATTTCCGCGCAAAGCGCAACATTCCCGGTGCTGTCCTAATAATTGCTGCCGTGGTAGAAACGGTAGCAAGGATTCATGCCATAATCTCATCAGAACTTCCTCTTTTTTAGTTCAATTATAGCAAAAGAAACAACAGAAGCATAATGCAGCGAACTATAATTCCGTTCTGAAAAAAGCTGACTATGGTGGCTCAACACAGGATGCGTCTAGCTATGGATTCTATAATTGCATTTTCTTTTTTCGTATATTTTAAAAAATTTAATATAGAGGAAAACAATGAAAAAAATAATTTCTAAAGCTCAGATATTTACATCCACGTATTATTTATAAACCTCACCAGCAACATTTATTAACAATTCCATACTCTTAACTTCTTTTTACGTTCTACCATGCAGGGGCATATAGTTCAAGTTATCTAAGATTACTGCAAAATTACCGGGTACTTGATCTAAATTGTGAACGTTAACATAATAATTTCTCTCTAATATTAATAATACAGATGAGTATCGATACTTAGTCAAGGAACAAAACTCAAATGCTCAATAACAGTATCTCAGTTTTATTCATCGCTTTCATTAAAAATCATATTTTTTAAAACTAACTCGGAACAACAAGCTCTACATTTACATGACTCAAAATAAAAATACTCACATTAAATTCAGCGAAATCAGCTATCATTTTTTAAAGGTAAAAAACTAGATAGAATTACTATGATCCCTATAAAATAAAGCAATTTATTATTGCCAGCAGTTGGAGCCACCACTAAGACGAATATAAAACCTGTCCAAAATAGCTCATTATTTTTAATTAATTTTCTTTTCATTATAAACACCACCTAATAGTAAAGATATTTTTCATTTGTGTCTCAAAATAAATAAAAGTCTAGGAGCAAACAAACTTCCAGACTTTTATTTTCTAGTTTAGAACATTGAGCAAAGAAAAGCAATAACATAGATTTCCTTTTCCTACCTACAAAGTACTAAATGAAAAGCACAAAATTTATTTACAATTTTTCTGGCACTCATATGTCCATGTACAAACATATCCGCTATTTCCTATTACAATACTAGGAATGCTGCTCCAAGCTAAATTCCAAGTCCACCCTCCACCTGAAATCTCATCTAATTCTTCTACCTCTGTAACCAATTCCACATTGTTCATTTTTTCATCTCTAAAAAAATGATTTCTCTCAAATTTTTCCATATTAATCCTCCCCTAAAATTTTATGGACGCCAACAAGCACGTGTGCAAGCTGATGTAACACCAAGCATATTAGAAATTCCAACTGTAAGTCCTGTCAACGGAATCGTAAATGGAATTACTCCGCCGCTCACTTCTTCATCATCAACTAAAGCTTTAAGCATTAGCTCATTAGGCTCAATAGCC
>JAATGB010000040.1 GCA_015654945.1 Lactobacillales bacterium
TATCGACTTCTAACTTCATCCCTAACCCATCACACTCTGAACAAGCACCAAAGGGCGCATTAAACGAAAACAAACGAGGTTCCAAATCACCTACTGTAAACCCACAAAGTGGACAAGCGTAATGTTCACTAAAAACCAATTCTTCTTGCCCAATCACATCAACGAGCGCGCGACCTTCAGCTAATCTTAACGCACTTTCAAAGGAATCAAACAAACGCGAACGGATCCCCTCTTTCATGACAATTCGATCAATTACAATCTCAATACTGTGTTTTTTGTTTTTATCGAGTTCAGGAATTTCCGTCACATCATATAACTCTCCATCCACACGGACACGGACAAAACCTTCTCTTTTTACGGTTTCAAAAACTTTTTTATGTTGTCCTTTTTTTTCAATAATAACCGGTGCCAATACTTGAATTTTGGTTTTTTCTGGTAATGCCAATACCCGATCAACCATTTGTTCGACAGATTGACTGGCAATCTCTGTGCCGTCATTTGGACAAATTGGATGACCCACCCGCGCATAAAGCAGCCGCAAATAATCATTAATCTCCGTTGCAGTTCCAACTGTCGAACGTGGATTTCGGCTGGTGGTTTTTTGGTCAATTGAAATGGCGGGACTCAACCCATCGATACTATCCACATCTGGTTTATCCATTTGGCCTAAGAATTGGCGTGCATAGGCGGATAAACTTTCCACATATCTTCGTTGTCCTTCTGCATACAAAGTATCAAAAGCTAACGAGCTTTTTCCTGATCCTGATAACCCGGTAACAACGACCAGTTTATCTCTTGGAATTGTTACATCAATATTTTTTAAGTTATGCGCACGTGCTCCATGAATGACGATCTTATCATTTGCCACTCTTCTAACCTCACATTCTATCTCTTAATTAGTTGCTTTCAATTCAATAATCGTGTCTCTTAAGGTTGCTGCTCCTTCAAAATCAAGTGCTTTTGCAGCATCTTTCATTTGTTTTTCCAAGCGAATAATTAATTCTTGTTTTTCCGCCTTAGTCATTTTTTCGTAGTCTGGTGTGAAATCATATTCACCATCTTCTTCTGCTACTTTTGAAATACTAATTAAATCACGGATTTTTTTAATAATTGTTTTCGGTTCAATTCCATGTTCTTGATTGTACGCTGCTTGAATATCGCGCCTCCGTTGTGTTTCGTCCATTGCTTTTTTCATGGAGTCCGTAATTCGATCCGCATACATCAGTACTTTTCCTTCTGAATTTCGTGCCGCTCGCCCAATCGTTTGGACAAGAGAACGTTCACTCCGTAAAAAGCCTTCTTTATCAGCATCTAAAATGGCCACCAACGAAACCTCTGGTACATCCAATCCTTCACGGAGTAAGTTGATGCCAATTAAAACATCAAACTCACCCAGTCGTAGGTCGCGCATAATCTCTGTTCTTTCTAATGTTTTAATATCGCTATGCAAATATTTGACCTTTATGCCTAATTCTTTAAAGTAATTGGTTAAGTCTTCAGACATTTTCTTGGTCAATGTCGTAACAAAAACCCGTTCATTTCGGTCTGCACGTAGGTTGATTTCCCCAACCAAATCATCAATCTGTCCCATAATTGGGCGTACCTCAATCTGAGGATCCAGCAAACCGGTTGGGCGAATAATTTGCTCGATCACTTCATCGGTCCGCTCCATTTCGTAAGGACCTGGAGTTGCAGAAACATACACGATCTGATTGACATGCTCCTCAAATTCATCAATCTTAAGTGGTCGGTTATCTAAGGCACTTGGTAACCGAAAACCATAATCAACTAACATTTGTTTCCGCGCTCGATCTCCATTGTACATGCCACGAATTTGCGGTAGTGAAACGTGAGACTCGTCTGCTACTATTAAAAAATCATCAGGGAAAAAATCAATCAATGTATAGGGCGGTTCCCCTTCTTTTCGACCTTCCATGTGTCGAGAATAATTTTCAATTCCAGAGCAGTAGCCCATTTCTCTCATCATTTCGATATCATAATTCGTACGCTGTTGCAATCTTTGCGCTTCTAGCAGCTTATTTTCTGACCGCAAATGTGTGAGTTGTGTTTCTAACTCTTCCTGAATTAATTGAATAGCTTTTTCCATATGTTCATCATTTGTTACAAAGTGAGTCGCTGGGAAAATGGCCACATGCTCACGCTCACTAACAATCTCACCCGTCAATGCATCCACTTCTCTTATCCGCTCAATTTCATCACCAAAAAATTCAATCCGTAAAGCCCGTTCATCACGAGAGGCCGGAAAAATTTCAACGACATCACCGCGAACACGAAAACGGCCTCGTTGAAAATCGATATCATTTCGCTCAAATTGAATGTTTACGAGCTCTGTCAGAAGCTGGCTACGGTCTTTTTCCATCCCCACACGTAAAGAAAGCACCTGATCTTGGTATTCATTTGGATCCCCTAATCCATAGATACAAGAAACAGAAGCAACTACGATAACATCATTTCGCTCAAGTAAAGAGCTTGTTGCTGAATGCCTTAGTTTATCAATTTCATCATTAATACTGGCATCTTTTTCAATGTAAGTATCACTTGAAGGAACATAGGCTTCTGGTTGATAATAATCATAGTAACTAACAAAATATTCAACGGCATTATTGGGGAAAAATTCCTTAAATTCGCCATAAAGCTGTCCCGCTAATGTTTTGTTATGTGCAATGACCAATGTTGGCTTGTTTACTTCCTTAATAACGTTTGAGATAGTAAATGTTTTTCCCGTCCCTGTAGCTCCTAAAAGAATCTGTTCTTTCTTCCCATCTTTTATATTTTCAATTAATTTGTCAATTGCTTGGGGTTGATCGCCGGCTGGTTGGTAATTAGAAACCAATTCAAACGGACGCGTATTATCTCGTTCAATCACTCGATTGCCTCCTTGTACCTTAAACTTCTGCTTTTCATTTCTCTATTTTATCATACCGAACATACTTTCGCTAGTTTTTGACCGCTAAAATTAGTTGGAAATATTTTTTTGTCTGAAATCGTCCTAAAAAAGCGGGCGATAAGCACTATTTCTTCCTAAAAAAAGGCGAATATTAAAAAATTTCATGCCTTAATTGAATAAAAGCTTGAAATTGCCTTTATCTTTATTCTATAATTAATCGGTATATAGCTACACAATAGGAGGAAAATTATGAAAAATAAGAGTATCTATTTAGCACTATTAGGGGCTTTAATAGTATTTACTACGGCTTTTGTTGGCGGTTCTCAGGCAGAGGCAGCAGATAAAAAATACACAATTGGTACTGATCTGACCTTTGCTCCTTTTGAGTTTAAAGATTCATCCAACAAGACTGTCGGGATTGATATTGATTTATTAAATGCAATCGCCAAAGATCAAAACTTTGACGTTGACATCAAATCAATTGGTTTTGATTCTGCTATCCAACAAGTCCAAGCAGGCCAAATTGATGGCATGATTGCTGGCATGACCATTACAGACGAAAGAAAAAAATCATTTGATTTCTCTGATCCCTATTTTGATAGTGGCATTGTGATGGCTATTTCTGGAGAAAATAAGGAAATCAAAGAGTATAAAGATTTAAAAGGCAAAACAGTGGGTGCAAAAGTCGGCACTGAAAGCGCGACTTTTATCGAAAAAAACAAAGAAAAATACGGCTACAACGTTAAGCTGCTTGATACAGCAGATACTATGTACGATATGCTTTATTCTGGTAACTTAGATGCGATTTTTGATGATTATCCAGTAATCGGGTATGCAATCACGCAAGGCAAAGATTTAAAAATGGTGACTGACTATGAACGTGGTGGGCAATATGGCTTCGCTGTTAAAAAGGGCACCAACCCTGAGTTAATCAAAAAATTTAATGCCGGCTTAAAAAAATTAAAAGCCAACGGCACCTATGACAAGATATTAGCAAAGTATATTAAAAGTGAGACAACAACTAAAAACACTACAGAGACAAGTATCAAACCCGTTAAAGATGAATATGTTATTGGTACAGACATTACCTTTGCTCCGTTTGAATTTTCGGCTACAAATGGCGAATATCAAGGAATTGATATTGAGCTTTTAAACGCGATTGCCAAAAATCAAGGCTTTACAGTGAAAATTCAGCCAATTGGTTTTGATACAGCTGTCCAGCAAGTTCAAGCAAATCAAATTGATGGAATGATTGCCGGAATGACCATTACAGATGAACGGAAAAAATCGTTTGATTTCTCGTCCCCTTATTTCGATAGTGGGATTGTAATGGCAGTAGCAAAGAAAAACAAAGAGATCAGCACTTACAAAGATCTAAAAGGCAAAACAGTCGGTGCAAAGGTTGGCACTGAGAGTGCAGATTTCATTCAGAAAAACAAAGATAAATATGGCTATAAGGTGAAACTGGTTGATACAACTGATACGATGTATCAAATGATCGCTAGCGGAAACATGGATGCAATTTTTGATGATTATCCAGTAATTGGCTATGCGGTGAAGCAAGGACAGCCCCTTAAAATGGTGACTGAAAAAGAAAAAGGCGGCAGCTATGGTTTTGCTGTCAAAAAAGGCACAAATCCAGAATTGATTGCCATGTTTAATCAAGGACTAAAGGAATTAAAAGCCAATGGCGATTATGACAAAATTTTAAACAAATACATTGATTCGGCTAAAAAGAAAGATACAGCAGCTACCGTCGACGAAAGCACCTTTGGCGGACTATTGAAAAATAACTATCCTTCCCTACTTAGCGGGTTAGGAAAGACCTTATCGTTAACCTTCATTTCGTTCGCAATTGCCGTCGTGATTGGCGTTCTATTCGGATTAATGAATGTTTCAAATATTAAATTACTGCGTTTTATTGCGACTGTTTACATTGACATCATTCGGGGAATTCCTTTACTGGTACTAGCCATGTTTATCTTCATCGGTATTCCAAATCTAGCTGGCTTCAAAATTAATGAAATGACAGCTGGGATTATTACGTTAAGCTTAAATGCCGGTGCTTATATTGCAGAAATTGTGCGTGGTGGGATTAAAGCTGTTCCAGTTGGTCAAACAGAAGCTGCGCGTTCTTTAGGTCTTTCTTATGGGAAAACGATGCAGAAAATCATTTTACCACAAGCTTTTAAAATCATGATTCCTTCTTTTATCAACCAATTCGTCATTTCTTTAAAAGATACCACGATTTTATCCGCAATTGGGCTGGTGGAATTGTTGCAATCCGGGAAAATTATTATTGCACGGAATTTACAAAGCTTTAAAGTATACTTAATCATTTCAATCATTTATATTGTTGTTATAACAACCCTAACAAAACTATCAGGTGTAATTGAAAGGAGGATTTCTAAAAATGGCTGAAAAAGTAATTGTTGAAAATTTAGTAAAAAAATATGGGGAAAATACCGTTTTAAATAGTATTAATACGTCGATTGCAGATGGCGAAGTGGTCTGCATCATTGGTCCTTCTGGCTCAGGTAAAAGTACCTTCCTCCGTTGTTTAAATCGTTTGGAAGAACCCACGAGTGGCTCCATTCTAATCGATGGCTTTGATTTAACTAATAAAAAAACCGATATTAACTTAGTCCGCCAAAATATTGGCATGGTTTTTCAACATTTTAATTTATTTCCTCATTTAAGTGTTTTAGAAAATATTACACTGGCTCCAACAGATTTAAATAAAATAGACCGTGCAGAAGCGCAAAAAAAAGCCATGGATTTACTCACAATGGTTGGGCTCGTTGAAAAAAAAGACGCCTACCCCGAATCTTTATCTGGTGGTCAAAAGCAACGAGTAGCCATTGCACGCGCACTCGCGATGAATCCTGATATTATGCTCTTTGACGAACCAACATCCGCTCTAGATCCAGAAATGGTTGGAGATGTTTTAAATGTAATGAAGAAGCTAGCCAAAGATGGGATGACGATGGTCATTGTGACACATGAAATGGGCTTTGCCAAAGAAGTAGCAGATCGCGTGATTTTTACCGATGGTGGAAATTTTATCGAAGAAGGAACACCGCAAGCAATCTTTGAAAATCCTCAAAACGAACGAACAAAAAGTTTCTTAGATAAAGTTTTAAATATTTAGAAGGTCTGCGGGCCTTCTTTTTTTTCTGAAGATAAATCATAAGATTTCGTAAATTTGCGCGCGCTTATCTTCTTTTTTCATTCGAATTAATTAAACTAGGAAGTGGCTTAGCTCTCTATATTTATCTTATTATTTATTGTATAATAGTACGGTAGTTGCGATAACGAATGTTCGCGCACAAAGAACAGATATTTAGTTCATGCTGGTATTATTTGGCATACGACGCGTTTTATTCAGCAATTAGTCTCGCCAATTTACGCCTCTCTATGCAGCACTATTTATTCTTACTTTTTTAATCATCAATTACTACGTAAAAAAGGAGCACACAATCATGAGACAAGCCTACGGATCTGCTCATGGCAAAATTATCTTGTTAGGCGAACATGCTGTCGTTTATGGAAAGCCTTCTGTCGCAATTCCATTTCCAGAAGCAACTGTTCAGGTTCACATTCAAGAAACACAAACAGAAACCTCCATTAACTGTCATTTTTATTCGGGTATTATTCAAGAAATGCCTGAATTATTAGAAAGTATTAAACAAACAATTGAAATCTGTTTGGATTCACTGGATCCACAACGACTACAGAGACTTCACCTAACTATTGAGAGTACGATCCCAGCTGAAAGAGGCATGGGTTCAAGCGCAGCAGTCGCCGTCGCGACAACAAGAGCACTTTATAATTATTATCAACATGATTTACCACAGAAAAAGTTGCTTCAAATTGTTGAAATTGCAGAAAAAATTGCTCACGGTAATCCAAGCGGTTTAGACGCTTTGATGACTAGCAATGATAGTCCCTATTTTTATATTAAGGGACAGTCTTTTATACCAATAGCTTTAAATTTGAACGCAGTCATCATTGTTGCTGATACCGGTATCACAGGAAAAACCAAAGAAGCGGTTGCGAGTATTGCAGAAAAAATAATCCATGAGCAAGATGCGCATTACCAACAGGCAATTGAGACACTCGGTCTTTTGACGGAGCAAGGACGAAGCTACTTAGAAAATAATCAGGCAATAGAGCTTGGTCAAGCGATGACTTCTGCCCACCAGCTTTTAAAAGACCTTGGCGTTTCCAACGCTACTTTAAACCAGCTCGTTCAAATTTCACTGAATAATCAGGCTCTAGGTGCTAAATTAACAGGTGGTGGACGTGGCGGCTGTATGATTGCTTTGGCAAAAGATCGCCCGACCGCACAAAAAATTGCCACCGCTTTAGAAAAAAACGGAGCAAAGAAAACTTGGCTATATGAAATGAGTGAAGCAAACTAAATGAGCAAACAAATTGGCATCTGCCGTGCCCACACAAATATTGCATTAATCAAATACTGGGGAAAAAGAGATGAAGTACTTTTTTTACCAATGAATAGCAGCCTTTCTTTAACATTAGCAGCCTTTTATACAGACACAAAAGTAACATTTGACCCTTCTCAAACAATCGATTCTTTTTTTCTCAACAATAAAAAACAAGCACCACAGGAAACCATAAAAATAACTGCATTTATTGATTTATTTCGACAAAATTATTCGCTAAAAGGGGCAGTAAAGGTTGAAAGCCATAATCACGTTCCAACGGCGGCTGGTCTTGCCTCTTCCGCTTCCGCTTTTGCAGCATTAGCTGGTGCCGTTAACCAAGCAGCACACTTAAACATTGAGCCGACGCTACTTTCGACCTATGCTCGTCGTGGTAGTGGCAGTGCTACACGCAGCATTTTTGGCGGCTTTGTTGAATGGCAAAAAGGAACTTCTTCTGCTGATAGCTGTGCTGTTCCAATCGATGATGCAGACTGGGATATTGGCATGATCATTTTAGCAATTAATACTCAAAAAAAAGAGTTATCCAGTCGAGCAGGAATGAAGCTTACCGTTGCTACTTCGCCATTCTATCCAGCTTGGATAACATCTGCTGAAAAAGATCTAGCTGAAATGAAGCAAGCAATCCAGCAGCAAGACTTTCAAAAACTAGGTGAAATTACTGAAGCCAATGGGATGAAAATGCACGCAACGATGTTAGGTGCAAATCCCCCTTTTTCATATTGGGAACCCGATAGCATTCGAGCCATAAAAAAAGTAAAAAGTCTTCGCAAAAATGGATTTATGTGCTATATTACTATGGATGCAGGTCCAAATGTAAAAATTTTATGCAAACATTCAGAAATGAAATTTTTAAAGAAAGAACTTGAAAAAGAGTTCGCTTCTGAACAAATTATTTTATCTGACGTTGGCCCAGCGATTCGTAGCTTATCTGAAAAAGAATGGTTGGATCTATAGAAAGGACGATTTATGTGATTGAAGCAAGTGCTCCAGGAAAACTATATATTGCAGGTGAATATGCGGTAGTAGAAACTGGACATCCAGCGATTTTGGTCGCTTTAGATCATTTTATTACTGTACAACTAGAAGAAACAAATGATCAAGGAACCATCCGTTCAACCAAATATGGAATGAGTATTCCTTGGACGAGAAAAAATGGGCAATTATTCATTGATGAACGTGA
>JAATGB010000173.1 GCA_015654945.1 Lactobacillales bacterium
CGTTTTTAACCCTACTACTTGCCACATCAGCTTCACTCCTTTATTGGTTTTGAGGTGCTTGCAAGCGAACGTTTGTTCTCGTCCTCAAAATCAATTCTAGCAAAACTAATTACAATGTCCAGTCGAAGTAGGTGAACTTTTCGCTTGGCTTTTTTTATTCTTCCGTCCAATCTTCTAAAAGATCAAGTGTTTTAACGTCTAAAACAAGCGCGATTTCTTGTAACTTTCTCGTCGTAATCCCAATTTCACCCTTTAATAATAACCGAAAGCGTTTCCCATCTAAGCCTGTTTCTTTTTTAAAAGCTAATTTGCTTATTCCTCTTTCTTCCATGTATCGTTGAATATTTTCACCGATAATTTGGTTGATCGGTCGTTCATTCATTTGGCTTTGCTCCTTTCCTTTGATTAAAGTAACTAAAAAGTTGTCACAAAATGACTTTTATGCTAATATATAAAGATAATAATAAAACGAAATAGAATGGACATTTATTCGTTCTCTTGTTTTCTATCTTAATAACTTTTATGCTATTTGTCAAACAATAAAATGACTTTTATGCTAAAAAAGAAAGGATGTTTCCCCATGAGTTTAGTCAGTCGAATTAAAGATTTAAGCAGTCAAAAAGGCGTTACTTTCGCTGAAATCGAACGAAATATCAGCATTTCTAATGGCCAAATTAGGCGTTGGGACACGGTTTCACCTAAATCTGAAACACTGCAAAAAGTTGCAATTTATTTTAACGTTTCCATGGACTATTTACTTGAACGAACAGATAACACTTCCTTATCTTATAAGCAGGAAGACAGTGAATATGATGACTTGATCGTAATGTTTCGCAAAAACGAAATGGATATACCGCAAGACGAACGCGCTCATTACCGCCAAGAGGTAGCAAAATTAATGGAATTCGTGAAGTTTACGATGAAGGATTTAGATCAAAAAAATAAAAATAAATAGAGGTTATTGCAGATGGATCATGGGATATTGGCACGCTTAGACCAAACAAATAACTACATCAATTATTTTCTTCTAACGCATAACCAACCACCGATTGATTATTGTTGGAAAGATTTTGCTGATCACTATATTGAGGAAAATAAGATTGCACTTATTACAGACCTTGAAGGGATTGACATTCGTTGTTATTCAGCATTCACAGTCAAAAGTAGCTACACAACTGCAATTTTTATTAATCCTGACATCCCAGAAGGGCGCAAGAATTTTAGCATCTGCCATGAATTGAGTCATCATCTATATGATTTTAATGATGCCCCTTCGCAATCTTTCTTCAGTGTGGCTGAAAATCCATCTTTGTACAAACTTGAAGAAAAACGGATGGAGCAATTAGCAAATGCCAGCGCTGGTATTCTGATGCTGCCTGATATTAGTTTGATTGAACATTTGGAAAAAAAACATAGTTTTCCTAAAATGACAGATCTCTTAGGTATGACACCCGCAGCTCTTTATATTCGCTTAGTTCAATTTTTAGAATATCAATGCCACGTTTCAGAAAACTACGCCCGACAATTAATGAATCAATTTCGCTATTACGGCAAATTAGAGGGGATTTTACGTTGTCTGGATGGATGGGGCTCCACAGTAAAAAAACAGATTTGGCTAAACTATGAAAATTGTGCGCAAACAAAAAAGCCATCACAACGTTACTAGTTGCAATGGCTTTATTTTTTATTTGGTGCCAAACAAACGATCGCCAGCATCTCCAAGACCTGGAACAATGTAGCCTGATTCATTCAAATGGTCATCTAATCCTGCGCAATAAATATCAACATCTGGATGAGCTTCTTGTAAGGCCTTGACACCTTCTGGCGCAGCAACCAAGCAAACAAATTTGATATTATTTCCGCCACGTTTTTTCAAGGAATCAATGGCCATAATTGCAGATCCACCAGTTGCTAACATTGGATCCACAACAAACAATTGACGTTCAGCAATGTCAGCTGGTAATTTTACAAAGTACTCAATTGGTTCGAGCGTTTCATGATCACGGTACAACCCAATATGACCAATTTTTGCTGCTGGAATCAACTCAAGCATGCCATCAACCATGCCAATTCCGGCACGTAGAATCGGAATAATCGCAACTTTTTTTCCAGTCAAGGTTTTTTGAGTCGTCTTAACAATTGGTGTTTCTATCTCCACATCTTCTAAAGGCATGTCGCGCGAAACTTCGTATGCCATCAGCATCGCAATTTCATTAACAACCTCACGAAATACTTTTGTGCCACAGTTTTTATCACGAATAATTGTTAATTTATGTTGAATTAGCGGATGATCAATCACTTGAAATTTACCCATTTGGAATTCTCCTTCGTTTATTTTATTCTTCAATCTATTGTAAAGGAAAAAAAGGCGATTGACTAGTCAATCACCTAAATTTTATGAATATAATGGATATTTTTCGACTAAATTTTTGACTTCTTTTCGAACTTCAGCCAATATTTCTTCATTTTCATGATTTTTCAAAGTTTTCACAATTAATTCCGCAACAAATTTTGCGTCGTCTTCTTTAAAACCTCGTGTCGTAATCGCTGGCGTTCCAATTCGGATTCCACTTGTTTTAAATGGACTTAATGCTTCAAATGGAATGGTGTTTTTGTTTACTGTAATCCGTACGTCATCAAGAATTTTTTCAGCTTCTTTGCCATTTAATTTGTATTTTGTCACATCAATAAGCAATAAATGATTATCGGTATCACCACTAATTAAACGTGCTTCAGGAGCTTGGTTAAAGACTTTTGCCATTACTTTGGCGTTTGCAATCACTTGCTCTGAATATTCTTTAAACTCTGGTTCAAGCGCTTCTTTAAACGCAACTGCTTTTCCAGCAATCACATGTTCCAAAGGTCCCCCTTGAATACCAGGGAAAATAGCACTATTGATTTTCTTGGCTAACTCTTCATCATTTGTCAAAATCAAGCCGCCACGTGGGCCTCGCAATGTTTTATGTGTTGTACTTGTCACAATATCGGCAAAAGGAACTGGACTTGGATGCAAACCAGTGGCTACTAAACCAGCAATATGTGCCATATCAACCATTAATTTTGCACCAACCTCGTCCGCAATTTCTTTAAACTTTGCGAAATCAAGTGTTCGACCATAGGCACTTGCTCCAGCAACGATTAATTTTGGTCGATGCTCTCTTGCTAAGATTCGAACTACGTTATAGTCAATCACTTCCGTCGTTGGATCCACACCATACCCAACAAAATGATAGGTTTTTCCACTAAAATTAACAGGAGAGCCATGGGTTAAATGCCCCCCGTGGGTTAAGTCCATTCCTAAAACAGTATCACCTGGTTCGATGAGTGCCAAATAAGCCGCCGTGTTTGCTTGCGATCCTGAATGTGCTTGGACATTTGCAAATTTTGCACCAAAGAGTTCTTTCGCCCGATCAATTGCTAAATTCTCGACCACATCGATAAACTCGCAACCGCCGTAGTAGCGACGTCCCGGATAACCTTCTGCATACTTATTCGTTAGAATACTTCCTTGTGCTGCCATTACGGCTTCTGAAACAAAATTCTCTGAGGCAATCAATTCAATATTGTTTTCTTGACGGCCTTTTTCATTTTTAATTGCTTCCCATAAGATTGGATCATTTTCTTGATAGCCCATCTAACACACTCCCATACCTTCTTTTTTTACTAAATAAATTGTATCACACTTACACCTGTTCCCAAAGATTTTTTATTGGGCGCAAAAGAATTTTTGTCCAGCAGCTTTCTTCAAACGATTCATATACGCGATCGCCAAACCTTGTTCTGCAAACGTTTCTACAAATAAAATATCCAAGGCCGGCTGATGTTCATCCAATTTTCGCAGCCCTGAAAAAAGAGTGTGCATGGCTTCTTCAATCTGATTATGCTCGGTTAATGTATAGACTGCTACCACTTCAGATTGATATTTCGTTACAATTGTTTTGCTGGCAAGTACTCCAACCGCTAATTTTTTCCCGTGTGCCCATTCAATTGCTGCTTGCCAATTTTGCTTCGTAGCATCAATCATCTGAACTTCGACATCTGGTGCATAATGCTTGTATTTCATTCCAGGTGCTTTCGGCGTTTCGGAAGCCTCCACTAAGTGTTTGTCCACCTGTACTTTGCCAATAACCGCTTCAATTTGCGCGTGCGTTATCGCTCCCGGACGTAATATGATCGGCGTTTTTTCGGTAAAATCCAAAACCGTTGATTCGATTCCAACCTCAGCAGCACCACCATCAATAATTCCGGCAATTTTTCCTTTTAGGTCATGGAAAACATGTTGAGCGGTTGTTGGGCTTGGTCGCCCTGAAGTATTCGCACTTGGACCAACAAGCGGCACTCCTACTTTGTTAATAAAACGAAGGGTTATTTCGTTATTTGGCATTCGAAACGCAGCTGTGGATAACCCTCCTGTTACAAACGGAGAAAGCCGGTCTTTTTTCACAGGTAAGATGATTGTTAGAGGGCCTGGCCAGAATTTACGCACAATTTCCTGCGCATTTTCAGGAAAGTTATCCACATATTCAAAAACAGTTTTCAGCTGTGCAACATGCACGATTAAGGGGTTGTCGCTTGGACGTCCCTTGGCCTGATAAACTTTTTTGACGGCAGCCTCATTTGTAGCGTCCGCTCCCAATCCGTAGACTGTTTCTGTCGGAAAAGCGACCAGTTCGCCTGCTTGAATCAAAGCAACTGCCACCTCGATATCTTGCGGTTGAATTATTTTTGTATCCACAGCTTATCCACACGTCCTTTTTTTATTTCTCTTGATTTATCAACATTTTCTACCTAGTTATGCACATTCTGTGGATAACTCATTTGTCAAGTGTTCATAACTTTGTGGATAACTGTATTTTGCATGTAAAGTCTTGGTGTTATTACGTTTTTTTATTAACTTTACTTTTTTAAATAATTTTTATCCACAATTTTATTTCAGCCAAATAATCCGATCAAGACCATTTAAATCTTTGAGAATTTGTATTTCTTTTTCTGGATATTTTTTACGCACGATCTCTCGAACTTTTTCTCCTTGCTGATAACCAATTTCGAGAAAAAGTTGCCCCGTCCCTTTTAATAAAGTAGGCAATTGATTCGCTAATTCTTCAAATAAGGCTAAACCTTGATTCGCGGCAAACAAAGCGGATTTTGGTTCATAGGTTCGAACACTACGATCCATTTCTGTCCATTCATTTTCACCAATATAGGGCAAATTTGCAAGAATAATATCAAATTTTTCTGACAGAAAGGGTTCTCCTAGATTACCTAAGCGAAAAGTGATAGGCGTTTGGTGCTTTTTGGCATTGATTTGAGCAACTGCCAGCGCTTTTTCCGAAATATCTGTTGCATTGATTACCCAAGTTGGCCGTAAGCGTTTCAAGCTAATCGCAATAATTCCCGAGCCCGTCCCAATATCCAAAACGTTTAAAGAGTCTACTTGATTGGCTTTCAAGCAGGCTTCCACTAGTTCTTCTGTCTCTGGTCTGGGAATTAAGGTAGCTTCTGTCACTGTATATCTTGCACCATAAAATTCGCACCAGCCCAAAATATATTGTGGTGGGTAATCCGTTAGCAGCAGCTGAATATCTTGTTGAAAACGTTGGTAACAAGCTTCTGGCATCGGGTTGTTCATCTGCAAAAGCCATTGCGTCAAATCCCAATCGAGTCTGCCTAATAATACATACTTTGCCGCTTGCTCTTCTTTGCCTTTCGCTTTTAAAAAAGAAGAAGCCCGTTGCAGGACTTCATGATAACTGCTATTAGCCATTTTGTATCTGCTCCAATTTTTGTGTTTGATCATAAAGAACTAATGCGTCCACAATTTCATCTAATTTTCCTGTTAAAATTTGATCCAGTTTTTGAATCGTTAGCCCAATTCGATGATCCGTCACGCGATTTTGCGGGAAGTTATATGTCCGAATTCGTTCGGAACGATCCCCTGTTCCAACTGCTGATTTCCGATTCGCATCGTATTCACTTTGTGCGGCGCCTTGAATTTGATCATACACACGCGCACGTAATATTTTCATCGCTTTTTCTCGATTTTTCAACTGAGAGCGCTCATCTTGCATCGCAACAACCACACCAGTTGGAAGATGTGTGAGGCGAACAGCAGATGCCGTTTTATTAATATGTTGTCCTCCAGCACCACTTGCATGATAAATATCAACGCGAATATCCTTATCCGCAATATCAAGCTCCACTTCTTCTGCTTCCGGCATTACCACAACCGTTGCCGTTGAGGTGTGAATCCGTCCTTGGGATTCGGTAGAAGGTACCCGTTGAACACGATGCGCACCGCTTTCGTATTTTAGTTTTGAAAAGACATTTTCACCAGTAATCATCATAATCACTTCTTTATATCCTCCGATTCCGGTTACGCTGGCTTCAAGAACTTCTGTTTTCCAGCCTTGGGCTTCCGCATATTTTTGATACATCGTAAAAAGGTCCCCCGCAAATAAGGCCGCTTCATCGCCACCAGCAGCTCCCCGAATTTCCATGATAATGTTTTTATCATCATTCGGATCTTTTGGCAATAAGAGAATCTTAATATTCTCTTCCAAGACTTCTTTTTCTTTTTTTAAATCAGCAAGCTCTTCTTTGGCCATTTCCTGCATATCTGCATCTAAGTTTTCACCGAGTAGCTCTTCGGTTTCTTTGATACCATCGATAACTTTTTTATAGCGGCGATAAACTTCGACCGTTTCACGAATGCTTGCCTCTTCTTTTGAAAGCTGCATAAAACGCTTGGTATCTGTGACCACTTCTGGATCACTTAGTAATTCGCCTAATTCTTCATAACGATTTTCTACCGATTGTAATTGATCGTACATTCTTTTTCTCCTTTACTCTTCACATTGCTGCTGCTCATTTAAAAATGGCTGTAGGTAGTGCTTCCGACAAACTGGAAAGTAATCTTCATTCCCCCCAATTTGGATTTGTTCACCTGTATAGATTGGCTTTCCTTCGTTTATTCGAAGATTCATTGTTGCCTTTTTATGGCAAAACCAGCAGATCGTTTTGAGTTCTTCAATTTTGTCTGCGTACAATAAGAGGTATTTCGATCCTTCAAAAAGCTCGTTCCGAAAATCATTTTTAAGACCAAATGCCATGACAGGAATACCTAACTGATCGACTACCGTCGCCAACTCTATCACATGATGTTTTTTTAAAAATTGCGATTCATCAATTAAAATACAGTAAGGCTTTTCCGTTAATTTCTCAATAATGCTAAAAATATTGGTTTCATCAAAAATTGGAATTGCTTCTCTGCGTAACCCAATCCTACTGGAAACCATCCCAATTTCATCACGATCATCTATCCCGCTTGTCATTAGAACAACCGGCTTCTCTTGTTCTTCATAGTTATGGGCAACTTTTAAAATTTCAATTGTTTTGCCACTATTCATTGCGCCATATTTGAAAAATAGTTGTGCCATTAAACCGACTCTCCTTCATGTTTCTTCCTATGATAGTATACTGTATATTCTGAAAAAAATCACTAGATTAAGCAAATTCTCTTTGAGATTTACTTTGTAAAATAAACTGCTTTTGTATTATTTAAGTTAAATCTATCTGTAGAATCGCTGCTAGCGGATACAGCCCTATGTAAAAGAAGCAAAGAGTGTAAAATACGCAATTACTGTTGCATTATTCCACACTCTTTTCATAATTTATTTATGGTGTATCCTGTAAACTCCATTCCAGGCTTCCTTGATAAGTATCACTTGCTGCCATTCCAGGATCAACCTTTAGATAGAGCCTTGCTTTGTCTTTAATCCATGTGTCAGAAATACTAACTTTTTGATTGGATTCTATGCTTGTATAGATTCCAACAGAGGACTCATTCAATTGCTTGTGTCCAGTTTCAGTCTGGTAATAAATTTTCTCTAACTTCTTTTTTGAAACATCAATTGAAAACTTGATACATAATCAATCGATAATGGCCCATTTGTTCCAGAAGAGGTATTGTCTGGATTGGTTGGATTGATTGGTCGGACATCTGTCGCTGGGTCTTCTGGATCAACAGGATTCGTAGGCGCTGAATCGATGCTAAATTTGATTTTTCCATTTGATTCACGAGGAGCATCGCGCGCAAAAGCAGGACCACTTGTAAAAAGTAAGGAAATTACGATGAAAACCATTCTTATAAAAAAGCTTCTACTCATCTCGATTCTCCTTACATATCTTGTTTTAAACGATTATTTTTTAAAAACAAAAACAACATTTTATATCGTATCATAAGCATATTTGGAAAACAACTTTTTGTTCATTTATAATTCTTTTTAAATTATTTATTGGCTTTTTTTGCGTGGTTTTTCTGATTGATTGCAGTTCTTTTAAATTTTGCTATACTTACTAGTAAAGAAACGATTCGTGAAAGGATTTATTTTATGCAACCTTTTCATCTGTTCAACACAGCGAAAAAATTATTCAAAAAATTGGTTACTTCTCGATTATCTAGCATCCAGATTATTGTTTCCTATTACCTGCTAATGACTCTTCTTGCCTTTATTTTATTAAGTTTGCCTTTTTTTAGAAAAACAGGTGTACAGACTTCTTTTTTAGATATGCTGTTTATGGCGATTAGCACAGTTAGCGTGACTGGCTTAAGTACTTTTACAATTAGTGAAGTTTTTAACCATCAAGGAGTTGTTTTATTAGAAGTTCTTTTCCAAATCGGCGGACTTGGGATTATGATGATTTCGACTTTATTCTTCCTTGTCTCTCGGCGAAAGATTACGCTTAAACAGCGTCAATTAATCATGACAGATATGAATCAACCTCGGTTAAGTGGCACCGTGCGGCTAATCCGAACAACCGTCTTGATTTTGATCTGGGTCCAGCTATTATTTGGTCTGCTATTTTCGCTCTACTTTTATCTCTCTGGACACATGAAAAATATCCAAAGTGCACTTTTTTATGGTTTTTACCAAGCGATCTCTGCAGTAACCAATTCTGGCTTTGATATTACAGGGGATTCGTTAATCCCATACCAGCAAAATTATTTATTTTTACTTTTGATTATGTTTTTAATTTTCATCGGCGGCATTGGCTTTCCTGTCATTTTAGAAGTGAAAGAATGGCTCTTTTATAAACGAAAAAAAAGAGCGTTGCCTTTCCGTTTCTCTTTATTCAGTAAGCTTGCACTTAGTTCGTTTGTCTTTTTATTTATTGGTGGTACTCTGGTGATCTATTTTTTGGAAAAAAATCATCTTTTTGCGCAGATGGATCTGACACAAGGCAGCGTAACCTCCATGTTTTATTCGATGACTACGCGGAATGCTGGTTTGCAAATTAATGACTTGAATCTCTTTCAACCGGCTACCTTGCTGTTCTTTTCAATTTTAATGTTTATCGGTTGTAGCCCTAGCTCCGTAGGTGGAGGTGTTCGGACCACCACGATCATGATTATTGGTCTCTATTTGCTCTCTTTTATCAAAGGAAAAGAGCACGTCAATATTTTTGGCAGAAGAATTGATGAGGATGATGTTCAAAAGTCCTTGGTTGTTTTTATTCTTTCTTTTCTACTCTGTTTTTTATCCGTCATTATCTTGTCCATCACTGAATCACATTCGTTGCTTGCTTTAATTGTCGAAGTGACTTCGGCATTTGGAACAACGGGGCTTTCTTTGGGCATTACAGGAGACCTAAGCTGGATTGGCAAACTAATTATTGCAGCATTAATGTTTATTGGTAGAATCGGCATGCTTTATACATTGATGTTGTTTGTTCCGAAAGAGAAAAAAGACATTGGTTATACGTATCCAACAGAGAAAATTATTATTGGCTAATCACTGCC
>JAATGB010000181.1 GCA_015654945.1 Lactobacillales bacterium
CGCTCAAGTATTGTAAGATGATTATAGTGGCGCATAGCTATCTTCCTTTCAAATAGTGTTCTAGACAAACCTATTTTAACTGGATTTTAGCTATGAGTCTTTTTTTATAATCAACTGTTGCACTTAAAGTGTACATTCAAGGCTTAAAAAGCAGCATTTTTATT
Source organism: Lactobacillales bacterium (assembly GCA_015654945.1). Classification (GTDB taxonomy): domain Bacteria; phylum Bacillota; class Bacilli; order Lactobacillales; family Vagococcaceae; genus JAATGB01. The sequence goes on from JAATGB010000181.1 coordinate 165, forward strand.
TAGACAGTTCTGAATGTCAAAAAAAATTGCTGGTTTCGGTTAAAAATGGTTTTCCCATTGTAAGGGTGATTATTGGTGGTGTGAATGCGGACTCCATTCGCTATTTTTAAAAACGGATGTAAGAAATAGGGGATATCCAGTAATCTTTTAGAATCATTTAATTATTCTAGTTGTAAATAAATGGAAGAATTAATCTTTTACTTTGGCACATAAAATGCCGAATTGCTTGCTTTTGTGCAATAAAGTAAGCTGTAAAAAAAGGAAAAAGATGCACGCAATAAAAAAACATGATAGAATCAATATAGATAGTTTTTGAACAAAAACAATAAAGGAGTTAATTATGGAAATTAAAGTGAACAATTTGGTGATGCGGTATGGTTCATCAGAAGTATTGAATATTCGCTCGCTGGATTTTAAAGCGGGAATATCCTACGGGTTAGTTGGTCATAACGGTGCCGGAAAAACAACCTTATTCAAATGTATCACCAATATTATCAGTAAATATGCGGGCGAAATTTTGATCGATGAGGTTGCGGTAAAAGAGCATAATGAGGTCTTGCTAAAAGTGGGAATCCTTTTAGATGGCATGTCGGTTTATCAAAATCGAACAGGTTGGTTTAATATTGAATACTTCGCAGGATTACGCGGAAGTTTTGATGCGGAAAAAGCCAAAGAACTCGCAATTGAGTTAGACTTGCTGTCAGTATTGGATAAAAATGTCAAAACCTATTCGTATGGGATGCAAAAGAAGCTGATTTTGCTAATTGCATTGATGCATACACCCGAATTATTAATTCTAGATGAACCTTTTAGAGGTCTAGATATGGAAAGTGTTCGCTGGTTTAAAAAATATTTGAAGCAATTGACACAAAATGGTTTGACACTTTTAATTTCTAGTCACGTTCAAAATGACTTGGAAACGTTGTGTGATCAAGTCTATGTTATTGATCGAGGCAGAATCTCAGATACGATTGACATTAATGCTGAAAAAGAAAAAATGGTCCGGTTGATGAATACCAGTAACAACGAACGCTTTATTGCATTGTTAGAAGCGCAAAATTTCTACTATGAAAATGTAGCGGATACGGGTATTAAAATCGATATTTCAGATCAACGCTGGGAAGCAATTGCCCAACAGCTACAAGCAGAGAATATTACAATTATTGAAATGTCTAAAGTAAAAGTGTTAGAAGATAAGTTAAATTAAAGGAGTAAACAAATGACGGGAAAATTAATTTTTAAAATGGAAATTTTCAAATTTTTAAGAGACAAAACTTATTTAATTACTGCTGGAGTGATCGCAATTTTAAACATTTTAGGAACACTCTTTCTATTAAGCATGATTACTGCCTTTAGTGATCCGTACAATACCAACAGCTATTGGCAAGAGCATTCTGAATTATTAGGTGTGTTTGTGTTATTATTTGTTTTTACGTGTATCGGCACGAGCTTATTTTTAATTATTTATCCGTTTCATATCATTTCGATGGATTATAAAAACAATGTGATGGCGATGATGATTGCTGCTGGTGTGAACCGCAGAAAATTATTTTTCAGTAAGATTGGTGCCAGTATTATTTGTACGATTGGCTTGACGATTGGCGTAACGATTATTCCAGCTATTTTATTCTTTATCAAAATTGCACAAGAAGTCGGCATTCAGGAGTTTTTCAGCCAATTTAGCTCCTTGTTCTATTACTTAGATACTTCTGTATTTTGGCTCATTCTTTATTTCTTTGTCAGTCTAATTAATACGCTGATTATTATGTCAGCAGCGACAATTATTCTAAAAGGAAGCAACCTAAGCATCTTACTGTATTTTGGCTTTTCACTTTTAAGTAATATTATCGTTTCGATTTTTACCTCTACGTCCTTTATTTACAATATGACACCAACTGGCGCGATGATTTTCCAAATTATTATGGGTCTTATATCAATTGGGGCTTTCACGGCTATTTCTTTACGAAATTTGGAAACACAAAATTTGTAGTTCTTGTTTTTAACTTAACTAAAAATAGTTCTCGTTCACCGGTTACGGTTGGGTGAAGAACTATTTTTTATTTTTTTGTGGATTTTTTTATAAATTCGATATTTTCTGTTTGAATCCCTTGCAATATCTAACAATATAGTGTAAATTAACCTAGGTGCTAATAAAGCAAGAATAGAATGAAGTAAATGTTCGTGTTTTATTGGTTCGAAAAAAGAGCAATAGGCTCAAATGGGAGGCGATCAAGATGAAAGTTTTCGATTACGAGGATGTTCAATTGATTCCAAATAAATGTATTGTTTTAAGTAGATCAGAATGTGACACGGCTGTGGTGTTAGGTAAACGTACGTTCATAATGCCGGTTGTCCCTGCAAATATGCAAACGATTATTGATGAAAATGTGGCAGAATGGCTTGCAAAAAATGGCTACTTCTATGTCATGCATCGCTTTGAAGAAACGAAAAGAATTCAATTTATTGAAAAAATGATTCAAAAAGAACTATTTTCTTCGATCAGTGTCGGAGTGAAGGCAGCTGAATATGATTTTATTCAAGAATTGGCCGAAAAGAACTTAGTACCAGAATATATTACGATTGATATTGCGCATGGACACTCGAATGCCGTGATTGAAATGATTCAACATATAAAGAAATATTTACCCGAAACGTTTTTAATTGCTGGGAATGTCGGAACGCCTGAAGCAGTCAGAGAATTGGAAAATGCAGGAGCAGATGCGACGAAAGTTGGGATTGGGCCAGGAAAAGTGTGTATTACAAAAGTGAAAACCGGTTTTGGAACAGGTGGGTGGCAGCTAGCGGCTTTACGTTGGTGTGCCAAAGCAGCACGCAAACCTTTAATTGCTGACGGTGGCATTCGTACGAATGGCGACATTGCAAAATCGATCCGCTTCGGTGCAACCATGGTCATGATTGGCTCGCTTTTTGCAGGACATGAAGAATCACCGGGTGAAACGATTGAAGAAAATGGAATTCGCTATAAGGAATACTTTGGTAGTGCTTCTGAATTTCAAAAAGGTGAAAAGAAAAATGTCGAAGGCAAGAAAATTTGGATTGAGCACAAGGGCAGCTTGAAAGATACTTTAGAAGAAATGCAACAAGATCTACAATCCTCAATTTCTTATGCTGGCGGGAAAGACCTTGAATCCATTCGCAAAGTGGACTATGTGATTGTGAAAAACTCAATTTTTAATGGTGACACGATCTAAAAGCAAAAATAGAGAGTTAAAGTCTTCTATCTTACAGGAGATTTTGGCTCTTTTTAATTTATCCGAATAATTACTTGATCAGTCGGGGTAATTGTGGTATTATTACTACGACAGACATAGTACGATTGTCGGAGTAAAGGAGGAGGAAAATGATTAGTAGTGATGTTATTCGAGGATACAATGATCCTATTATTCTTTCGATACTCATGGATGGTGACTCCTATGGCTATGAAATTTCGAAACAAATTCGCAAACTTTCAGCTGAAAAATACATTATTAAAGAAACAACGCTTTATTCGGCTTTCACACGATTAGAAAAAAATAAGTATATCGAGTCCTATCCAGGGAATGAAACACATGGAAAAAAGCGAACGTATTATAAGATTACGGCGACTGGATTAGCGTATTATTTAGAAAAAAGACAGGAATGGGAAATCACAAAAGAAGTAGTCGATCAATTTATTGGGAGGGAAGAATAATGGATACAATTAAAAATTATGTAGAGACAATGTTTATCAATTTACCTGAAACACCAGAAATTATTCAGTTAAAAGAAGACATTTTAGGAAATATGGAAGATAAATATACCGAGCTAATTGAAGCTGGTAAAAGCAATAATGAAGCAATTGGCATTGTTATTTCTGAATTTGGAAATATTGATGAAATTTTAGAAGAAATGAATATTCATGCTACTGTCGACGAAGCGGATACGCTACCAGTGGTTAGTGAAGTGCAAGCGATTGAATATATGGAAGCCAAAAAAAATGGTGGCTTTGGGATAGGTGCTGGTGTCTTTTCCTGCATTTTTGGGGTCTGTTTACTACTTGCAATTATGGTCTTTACAAGAGAATCTGATGTCGGAGTATTTATCGGAGTGGCAGTTATGGGCATTTTTGTTACGATCGGCGTGATTCTGTTTATCTGGAATGGAATGAAATTAGCACCTTATAATTATTTAGAACGCAACTTTGTCTTGTTGGGTGGAGTCAGGAAGCTTATCGAAGAAGAAAAAAGAAATTACGAAAAATCTTACCGTTTAAGCTTAGTTATCGGTGTTGCTTGTTGTGTTCTTTCGATTGTTCCGTTAATGATTTCTCTGATAATTGGCGGTGGTGGTGACGCAGCAACTCTACTTGGGACAAGCTTGATGATGATCATGATTGGCACGGGTGTCTTTTTCTTTATCTATGCGGGAAATATTGTTGATGCCCAAAATAAATTGTTGAAAAATGGCATTGCGGTTCCAATAAGCAAAAGCGAAAAACAAAAATATCGCTTGAAAAAGAAAATTGAAGGCGTGTATTGGCCGATCGTGGTAATCCTTTACTTTGTACTGAGCTTTGGTTTTGCCGGTTGGTCCTATACGTGGATTATATGGCCGATTGCAGGAGTTTTATACAGCGCAATTCAGTCTTTATTAGAGCTACCGAAATAATGAGATAAAAAAAAGAGCCAAGGAGTAAATTCCTTGGTTTATTTTTTATCTGGAATAAATTGCACTTAAACTTTTCTTTAATGGGAAATAGGTCAGAGAAACAATAATTATGGTCGTAATACAATTGATAACTGTTACATACAAAGAGGCGGTCGAAGCAGTCACCGCAACGGTTAAGCTAGTACCGATTATCAAATTTGTGCCAATTCCCTTTAAAAAGGTCATGATTAATTTCGCACCTGCGGCCGAAAGTGCTACAATAAATAATTTTTTTAGCGAGTCTGGTTTTTCTTTTAATGAACGCCATACAAGAGCTGCAGCGCCGCCGACGATTAACGATTCAAAAAAGAAATAAGGCGCTTCTACTGCAAAACCATTAAAGACATCAAATATAGCAAAGCCAATACCGCCTGCAAGCGCACCTCTTTTGTAACCAATTAATAAAACTGCTAGCAGCAAGACCGAATTTCCTAAATGAACAAAAGGATTTCCGATAGCTGCGGGCATAGGAACACGAATCGAGGTGCCGACATAGGTTAACGCTGCAAAAAGAGCGGTAAAGACAAGATCTTTGGTAGTCGTTTTTTGTTGAGTAGCCATTGTTACACCTCCACTTGTGTCATTCGTTCTTCGGCATGATTAAAGGCACCGTGCCAGACATGACCAAGATAAGGGTTAATTTTGAGACCTTGTTTGATCGCTTGAAAGACAAATTCTTTCGCAAGTCGGACTGCTTCTTCAGCCGATAGTCCTTTTGCCAAACCGGCAGTAACTGCCGCTGCAAATGTACAACCCGCTCCGTGATTAAAATCAGTCGTTAATTGTGGTGCTTCAATCGTTTGAAATGTTTGACCATCATAAAAAACATCGATTGCTTTTTCGGTTTGGAGGCGATGGCCACCTTTTATCACGACATATTTCGGTCCTAGTTCATAAATGATTTTAGCAGCTGCCTTCATATCTGCTACAGAGGCTAAATCACCCAAACCAGAAAGAATACCGGCTTCGATTAAGTTCGGCGTGGTGATGGTTGCTACTGGCAGCAATAAACGTTTCATTGTCGCAACATTTTCTGGTTGTAGCAATTCTTTGGTTCCTTTACATGCAATCACTGGATCAATCACGATATTTTTTAATTGATAACGATCGATATACGCACGTGCATGTTCAATCGCGCCGATCGTTCCGAGCATACCGGTTTTTAATGCATCTACCGGACCACCGGTAAAGATTGTTTTTAATTGTTTTTCAACTAGTTCA
>JAATGB010000191.1 GCA_015654945.1 Lactobacillales bacterium
GTGGTGACGGATTATCAAATCGTTCAAACAAAAGCACCAAATGGCTATGCAGCGAACTCTGAATTTCTAGGTAATGGAAAGAGCTTCACCATGTCGGCCTCCAATACAAATAATGTGGAAGTCCCGCTCTTAAAAGAAGGAACAATCAATGTCCACTTTGCCTATGAAGATGACACAGATTTAACAGAGACAGGCGTTCAAACAATCAAAATCACAGGTACGGAAGATACTGTAATTGATATTACTAAAAATGCTGAAGTTAAAAAAATTCTAGAGAATCTGAATGTGACACAGGCCGATTATAAATTTATAAAATTTGATGCAGGTCAAGTGAGTGGAACAGAAACTAACTTAACGATGCCACGAACGGTAGAAGACGTTTATTATTATTATGAAGGGCTAGTTTCAATGGATGTCAGCAAACAATTAAGCTTTGAACGTGGATACATCCTTCCGTTCCAGCAAACATTGGCTTATCAAAATACCGAACCCTTTTTATTAACAGTTAGAGATAATCGACAATTTTTAGCAAGCCAGACAAATGGATCTGGCACTTTAAGAGGCGATATTCGAATCAGAGCGTATTTATCAAAAGAGTTTCGGACGAGAAGCAATTCTTCTGTTTTGAAAAATATAGAGTTAAAATATCAGCAAAATAAAAATACTGTGTTACTGAATGGTGAGGGAGGCGAGATTATTCAGAATAGCCAAAATGGCGACAACGCACAACAAAAAGACTTCCAATTTATATTAGATGATGATTCTAGTGACGAAGGTTTTAAATTAGTTGTGGAACCCGGACAAGCAATTGCAAATGATGCGTACTATGGGGAAGTGACTTGGGAGTTCGAATGGGGACCCTAGAAAAGTTAAAATTGTCCGTTTTTGTTGAACGAATTTTACTGAAAAAGAGCAATCAGTGATTTTTCGAAAACCTTGGCTAAAACAAGTAGTTGAAAAATGAGCAATGAAAAACAGTGATAGAGGGGATAAAAATGAAAAAGAGTGTAAAAAATAGCGTATATCTTCTGTTGTTACTCTTTCTTCTTCTGCCGGCAAGAGCAAATGCGGATAAATCTTTAGGAGACACACAAGCAGATGTTTCGTTTACACAAGGAGATACACCAATTATTGAGCCAGATAATACATCAAAAAAGGAAGAACAGAAGGGATATTCAAAATTAACTGGCTTTCTTCCAAAGACAGGTGAAGCTGTTCGCGATAGTTGGATGCTAATGGGAATTGGCTTAGTTGGATTTGTGGGGATTACCGTGCGAAAAAAAACAGGTAAAAATAACATAAAAAAATAAATGCTTACGCAATATTGGTAGCTGGGAGTAGATGAAAGATCAACTTCTGGCTATCCTTTTATTTAAGCGCAATGGCAGAGGCAAATAATAAGTAAGAAACGGCTATTTAAAGGAGTAGAAAGCAAAGAAAGTAACGAAAGTGATCGGAAGCAAAATAAACGTAAAGTGAATAACTCTTTAGTGAAAGCGTTGACATTGATTTCTTGGAGATAAATGTCAAATCAGTCTTTGACTTTTCTTGTAAAAAGACTATAATAGCCCTATTGGATTTTAAAAAGTAGCAGTGAAAATCCCTAGAATATGTGAGAAAAAATTGCGCTTTATTTTAGCTTTGCCATTATTTTAAATAACTAGTTAGTTAACTTTCTTGTTTTCTAAGCTGCTTTTTTGAAATGTTCTATGTTTTTTGTTACTTTTATACCAAGAATAAAGAAACCAAAATGAAATAACTTGAGAGGAAGATTACTGTGGAACGGAATAATCAAATCCGGCCAATGGACAAATTCACCTTTGGCGGTGCATTGATTGCAATGGGAGTTGTATACGGCGATATTGGAACAAGCCCGTTATACGTGATGAAATCAATTGTAAATGAAAATGGAGGACTCGCATCTATTTCTGAAAATTTTATCATTGGTTCTGTCTCGCTCGTTTTTTGGGTGTTAACATTATTGACAACCATTAAGTATGTTACGCTTGCATTAAGTGCAGATAATCACGGTGAAGGAGGCATTTTTTCGCTCTTTACTTTAGTGAGAAAGGTCGGTAAATTTTTAATTATTCCTGCGATGATTGGTGGAGCAGCATTACTGGCAGACAGTATGATTACGCCGGCGCTAACCATTACCTCAGCAGTTGAAGGATTACAGGGGCTGCCGTTTTTTGTGGATCGGTTTGGCTATGACCAACAAATTGTGATTGTCATTACGTTAGTTATTATGCTGGTATTGTTCTCCATTCAGCGTTTTGGTACTTCCTTTGTCGGGAAAGCTTTCGGTCCGATTATGCTGGTTTGGTTTACTTTTTTAGGCATTATTGGCATCATGAAATTAGGTGGCAACTTAAGTGTCTTAAAAGCATTGAATCCGTACTATGCCATTCAAGTATTGTTTAGTCCTGATAACAAAAAAGGCATCCTGATTTTGGGTAGCATTTTACTGGCAACTACGGGAGCAGAAGATTTATATGCTGATTTAGGGCATGTTGGTCGCAAAAATATCCGGATGAGCTGGCCATATGTTAAAATTTGTCTGCTTTTAAACTATTTTGGACAAGCGGCTTGGATTATTAGTGTAAAAGATAATCCGACTTACCAACAAATTGTAAATTTAAATCCGTTCTTCCAAATTATCCCGAAAGGACTTGGAACAATTGGGGTTGTTTTTGCGACTATTGCGGCGATTATTGCTTCACAAGCATTGATTTCTGGTTCGTATACATTAGTTTCCGAAGCAATCAAGCTAAAATTATTACCACGTTTAAAAATTCATTATCCAAGTACGGTTAAAGGCCAAATTTATGTGCCCTTTGTTAATGTCTTTTTGATGATTGCTAGCATGTCGATTGTGCTTTATTTTAAAACTTCCGCACATATGGAAGCAGCATACGGACTTGCGATTACGATCACGATGATGATGACGACTGTCTTGCTTTTTGTTTATTTTCAATTTATTGTCAAAAGAAAATTTGCATCCTATCTGGTACTGTTGTTCTTCGGTTCAATTGAATTGATCTTTTTCGTTTCTAACTTAGCTAAGTTTTCTCATGGCGGGTACGTTGCTGTATTGATCGCAACCGTGATCTTTTTAGTGATGCTTATCTGGGAAAGAGGAAACGTGATCAAGGAACAAGCTTCCGAAAGAGTTTCTATTTACGATTATTTAGGCCAAATTAATCGGATGAGAAAAGATGATTCGCTCCCGATTTATCAAACGAATGTGGTTTTTCTTACGAACAATTTGAAAGGGCATAAAATTGGAACGGAAATTATGTATTCTATTTTGGATAAACGGCCCAAACGAGCAAAAGTTTATTGGTTTGTCAACGTATTAGTAACCGATGAGCCCTATACGAAAGAGTATTATGTTGATATGATGGGAACCAATTATATTGTGAACGTGCAATTGCGCTTAGGCTTTAGAGAACCACAAGAGGTTAATGTCTATTTAAGACAGATTGTTTCAGAGCTGATGGAGGAAGGTAAGCTGCCGAAACAACCACAGCGTTACTCCATTATTCCAAATAGACAGGTCGGAGACTTCTGTTTTGTCTTAATTCGAGAAGAACTTTCTCGGGTGACCGCACTTTCTTGGATTGATAAACTGGTAATGCAAGCGAAGTTGGCAATCAAAAAGGTCGCCGTTTCGCCAGCCAGATGGTATGGCTTGGAATATACAGATGTTACTACGGAATATGTGCCACTAGTATTCGGTACGAAACGAACCAGTAATTTAAAGCAAATTCAGGTGGATGAATTTACAGAAAGCGACGAAGAGTATTTATAAAAAGCGAGAGTCAAAAAAGATAATAAGCTACGAATTAGTACCGATGGGAGAGGATCTCATCGGCTTTTTTATACAGATAATCGCGAAAAATAATTATTGCATTTTATGAACATTTTAAATGGGATGCCATTAATTTTTAAATACAAAGGAGCTCATTTGCATTTTTTTATGCTAGTAGGTTTGTATACATTAGAAGAGCTATGAATGGTTAAAGACTATTATTTGATGGGATCAGTCGGGTTAATTTCTTCTACGTTTACTTTGGCAAAAGTTTTGCGTGATAATTAAGAAGATGAAGAGTGCTATAATCAGATATTTTGTGCAGCAGATGAAGCAAAAAAAGAGTAAAAAGTAAGAAACAACATGAAAAGGATCTTTTGTTGGAGAAATCAACCAATAGAGGGGGCTTTTCTTTTTAAGTTACTTTAAGTTTTTTGCAAATCCATCGCAAGAAGGATATACAAAGCAGTAGAATGTGATAAAATGTGAGAGACTCATAAGAGAAATTAGTCAAAGAGGGAGTTCTTATGGATTTTAAAAAAATAGCAGCGCAGTTCGGGAAAGTACTTGTTAAACTGTGGATTTGGATAAAACCTTATTTACACAAAATGAGACAGTGGCGCAAACGGATTTGGAAAAAATACCAAATCAATAAAATCATTTTTTTGGTTGGACTTGTTGCGGTATTAGTGACAAGTATTTACTTATTTTATCTAGCTAAAAGTGCAAATGTGGAAACCTTGAAGGCTGGATTGTCGCAATCAACGAAAATTTACGATAAAGATGGCGATGAAGCCGGAACGTTATA
>JAATGB010000197.1 GCA_015654945.1 Lactobacillales bacterium
AGCAGCAACTTGTGTATCATAACATAACATTTTTGTCTCTGTCAATCCTTTTTCAAAAAAAGTTTTAACGAGGAAGGAGCAGAGGTTTTGGATGTCTTAGCGACATGTATTAATATACCAAGTATTGAAGCATTCGTCAACCATATTATGTTTAAAAAAACATTTATTTCAAAAATATGATCATTCTCATCTTATTGAATCAAAGCATTCGTTTTTACCATCCAGAACAGCCCATTTTGCTTCTTGATGTTTTTATTGTTCGTGTTGTTTAATTTGCCTTTTTTTAGATAAACAAAAATGTATCAGCCTTTAATAACAAAATCAAGGCTGATACATTTTTGTTAGCTAAAAATCGGAACGCCTGAGATATCAAGTTTTTCAAGTACGCCGCGCAATGTTGCAGGTGGCTCCCACGCATAGCTTTCCATTGAAAAATTGGGGTCAAGAAGTTCTTCTTCCATTTCAAACACAAATAATGGAACTTTATCGTTTCCCAAATTGATGGTTGTAAGCTCAATTAATCCAATTGAAGTCACATCAATTTTTGCATTTTACTTTAACTCTTCTAAAATAGAAGCTAAGCTCGTTAAATGTTCTTCAATATTCGCCAAAACAAATTGAAAGGTCTTTTCTTTCTTCTCTACTAAAAATTTTTTTTCCCCATCTACACCATTTAACATGATTGTGCCAGCAACTTTTTGCTTACTCAATTCTTTCACCTCAATTAGTTTTCAAAGAGTTTCATTTCTTACAAAAAATGATACCATATTTTCTGAAAAAAGTCTGAATTATTTATTCGTAAATTTTTCAAATGCTTCATTCGTCCATAAAGGTAGTTTTTTTTCTAAGGTAGAAAAGCCGATTTTTTTGTGTCGATTTGTAAAAAATTTCTTTTTTTTACTGGAATATACGGGGATAACCGTCTCAAATACACGCATCGACAGGCTGATTTTTTTTGTATATTCATCAATATCAATAATTTTAACTTTTACTTTTTGATTCGGCTTCAGCACATCCGTAATACTTTTTATATAGCCATTTTTCACTTCGGAGATATGAATGAGTCCTTGATCACCATCAGGTAAAGAAACAAAAGCACCATACGGCTGTATTCCAGTCACTTCTCCTTCAATCTCAGTTCCAATTTTATACGTCATTTTCTGAGCCTCCGTTAGTCTTAACTGCTTTTTTCTTGCGCTAGTAGTAAGCAGCCGGTAATGCCTGCATCGTCTCCTAATTCGCAAGGAACGATATAGTCTTCTAGTGGAGGTGTTTGTACATATTCAGCCATTTGCGCTTTAAATTCAGCTCTAATAAGTGGGAACAATTGTTTTTGTTTCATAACACCACCACCAAAAATAATTTTTTCTGGTGAAAGAATGAGGGTATAATTGACAATTGCTTGGGCAAGATAATAAGCTTCCATATTCCAAATTGGATCTTTTTCTTCTATTAATTGTCCTTTTTTACCCGTTCTTGCTTCAATCGCGGGTCCAGCCGCAATTCCTTCTAAACAATTTCCATGATATGGACAATTCCCGGCAAAATGATCTTCTGGATGAATCTTTAGAAGTAAGTGGCCCATTTCTGGATGACCAAAGCCTGATAGCAGTTGGCCGTTCACTACACCGCCACCACCAATTCCAGTCCCAACAGTTAAGTAGACGCAGCTTTCTTTTCCGATGGCAGCACCTTTTTTGAGTTCCCCATAAGCAGCAGCGTTCACATCTGTCGTCCAAGCAATCGGGATTTGGTATCGCTTTTTCATTTCACCAACAAAGTTGTAATCTTTCCATGCTAGCTTAGGAGTAGAAGTAATATAGCCATATGTTGTGGAATTGGTATTGACGTCGATTGGTCCAAAAGAACCGATTCCGATCGTTTCGATTGGATAGCGATCAAAAAAAGCAAATACTTCTTCCATCGTTTCTTCGGGTTTCGTTGTTGGAATACTTACACGCTCGATAATTTTAAGTGTCTTATCACTCACTGCGCAAACAAACTTTGTACCGCCAGCTTCAATTGCACCATACATAATTATCAATCCTCCGTCATTATTTTTTTATTTCAATCGTTTCAATAATCACATCATTAACCGGCTTGTCTTGTGGTCCTCTTTGAACGTCGGCAATTTTATCAACGATATCTAAGCCTTTGCTGACATGTCCAAAAACAGTATGTCGAAAATCCAGCCAAGGTGTTCCGCCATTTTTATACGCTTCGATTACTTCAACAGGAAATTGTGCTCCCTCTAACTGTGTTACCATATTTTGTGGAACTGTTTTATTTTGTACAATAAAGAATTGGCTGCCATTTGTGTTTGGTCCCGCATTAGCCATCGAAAGTGCTCCTCTAAGGTTAAAGACATCTTTTGAAAATTCATCTTCAAATTTTTCGCCATAGATGCTTTCGCCTCCCATACCAGTACCCGTGGGATCGCCCCCTTGAATCATAAAGTCCGGAATGACACGATGAAAAATCACGCCATCATAGTAGCCTTTTTCCGCTAATTCAACAAAGTTTTTAACCGTTTTTGGTGCAACCTCTTCAAATAAGACAATTTCAATGTCCCCTTTATTTGTTTTAATCGTTGCCTTCGGTCCTTTTGCATTTTCAATATCTAATTGTGGATATGCTGTCATCGTTTTCCCTCCTACTTATTTCTTCCTACATCATATCGGAAAAAGACATATTTTTCCATTAATTTTTTTATAAAAACAAATTTATACCTTTCTAAAAAAAAATATCGTATACTTAACTTAGTATGAATGCAAATTTCATGCTTTATTTTTTTGGAGGTGTTCCCATGTCTGAACAGGACATTTATGATATTACCATTATTGGTGGCGGTCCCGTGGGGTTATTCGCAGCTTTCTATGCTGGAATGCGGAAAGCAAAAACCAAAGTGATTGAGAGCTTGCCAGAATTAGGAGGGCAATTAGCGATGCTCTACCCCGAAAAACGAATTTACGATATTGCGGGGTTTGCTGATATCAAAGCAAAAGATTTAGTCGCAAATCTGCTGGCACAAATTGAACGGTTCCAACAAACGTTTTGTTTGGAAGAAGAAGTTTTAGGGATCCGTACAATCGAAGAGAATCTGCTTGAAATTACGACCACAAAAGGGATCCATTTTTCTAAAAGCATTGTATTAACTGTCGGAAATGGCGCTTTCCAGCCAAGAAAACTTTCTTTAGCGCATGCAGAAGCTTGTGAAGGAAAGAGCTTGCACTATTATGTCACAAATTCAGAAATTTTTAGAGGGAAAAATGTTGTGATTTGCGGTGGTGGAGATTCCGCAATTGATTGGGCTTTGATGTTGGAGCCCATTGCACAAACTGTTTCGCTGGTTCATAGAAGAAATGAATTCCGTGCGCATGAGCATAGTTTGGCTTTGCTTCATCAATCGACAGTTCAAATTAAAACGCCTTACGTTGTGCAAGAAATTGAAGAAATAAATGGGCAAATTACACATCTTGTTTTATCGCAACCGAAAACAGATGAAAGTGAACGCATGAAAACAGACGCCTTAATCGTTAATTATGGTTTTAGCTCTTCTATCGGACCAGTTAAAAATTGGGGCTTAGATTTACAAAAGAATGCGATTGTCGTTAACAGTGATATGTCCACGAATATTCCTGGAATCTACGCCGCTGGTGATATTTGCAGTTACGCTGGCAAAGTCAAATTAATCGCGACGGGTTTTGGTGAAGCTCCTACGGCAGTTAATAATGCCATGCACTTTATTCAACCTAAGAACCGAACACAGCCCGCACACAGTACGACTATTTTTGAGGAGTAAACAAAACGATCACTTTAAGGAGGGAAAGAACGAGACAATGAATGATTTAGAAAAAACTGCAAGAGAGCTGCTGCATAGTCGGGGCGTTACACTAAATGATATTGCTGAATTGGTTTTATTTCTACAAAAGCCTTATATTAAAGCGTTAGAAAAAGCAACCTGTATTGAAAATATTGAAGCAGTAATTGCAAAACGTGAAGTTCAAAATGCAATTATTACGGGAATTCAATTAGATATGTTGGCCGAAGAAAAAAAGTTGTTAGAACCTTTGCAAAGCATTTTGGAAAAAGACGAGGGTTTGTATGGTGTCGATGAAATTATGGCGCTTTCGATTGTGAACGTCTATGGTTCGATCGGCTTTACAAATTATGGTTACATTGACAAAATAAAACCAGGTATTCTAAAGGAACTAAACAGCCATGATGGTATACATGTCCATACCTTTTTAGACGATATTGTTGGCGCAATCGCAGCTGCTGCAGCTAGTCGATTAGCGCACGCGCATCCCGATCAAAGTGAAATCACAAAATAAAAAAGAACTTCTTCTGCCTACTAGCAGAAAAAGCTCTTTTTTACTTTATTTTACGATAATCTCTTCTGATCAACCATAAAACACCTAAGAAGCTCGCTTCAATCAGCGCAAAAGCTAAAAGAAAGCAATGCAAAAAATAAGTTTCTGGTAAAACCAAAATAATCGGGTCTGTACTTGGATCAAATACCCAGGCATCATTGGAAAAGAGGACTTCATGAAAAAGAATAAAAAAACGCTCAAAACCAATTAACATAACAAATAAAAAACCAATTGGCACCAAAACTGCAATTTTAAACGGACGAATCAATCGCCATAAGCCATCCACACTTTTTAATTTACGCAAATAAGCGAGCGCCGGGAAAGCTGTTAAAATTAACAGCGCATAGTCTAAAAGAAAGAGTTTTTTGACATCTTCAAAATGCGTTCTACCAGAAGCTGAAACTGGGAAATCGGTCATGTGGAGATGCGTAACCCACGGAAAATTCAGATAGTTCATCAGCTGATGATAGTTTTTTACGATTACCTCTTTTGAAAAACCACTGTCTTTTACAAGATCTAGGTAGTGAATGTCCCACGCATACAGCGGATAGAAGTTAATTGTCAGCGCAATACACAATGAAATGATAAATAAAAAAAGAAATACTAGGTTTACGCGGTGCTTAAAAATACTCATTTGCGGATTTCCCATTCATCTAATTCATTAATGACATAACGAGGAGCTTGGGGAAGTGTTGCCACTTGTTCTTTCGCAGTAAATCCAGTCAAAACCAGTAAACTATCAATGTTGTTTTGAATTCCGGCTTGAATATCTGTTTCATAGTTATCTCCCACCATCAAAACATCTGCTTTCGCTAAATTCAAGTGAGCTACGGCTTTTTCCATAATAATTTGGTTGGGTTTTCCAATAAAGACTGCCTTCGTTTGCGTAGCTGTTTCTAAAAAAGAAATCAACGCCCCTGCTCCAGGAACAAAGCCTCGTTCGGTTGGCAAATTTTTATCTGGATTGGTTCCTATAAACTCAGCTCCTTTTTGAATTGCAAAGGTTGCTGTTTCTAGTTTTTTATACGTTACTTGGCTATCTAAGCCCACGACTACAAAATCTGGTTTTTCTTCTTCCCAAACATAGCCTGACGCTAAAATCAAATCAATCAGTCCTGCTTCTCCAATGACAAAAACTTTATTGCCTCTTTTTTGATCATTCATATAATCAATCGTTGCCAGCGATGCTGTATAGATCGTCTCTGTTGCCACGTGAATATCAAAAGACTCTGCTAGTCTTTTTTGGACAACCGCTGGTGCTTTCGTTGTATTATTTGTAACAAATAAAAAAGGAATTTTTGCCTGTTGCAGTCTTTCGACAAATCTTTTTCCAGAAGGAATTAAGTCATTACCGAGATAAATCGTACCATCTAAATCAATCAAATATCCTTTATATGCCATTTGCAAGACTCCCTAAATTATTCTTCTTTTTTGCGAATCGTAAAGTGTCGTTTCTGATTTTCTACGTTGACCACTTTCTCAAATTTTGGCTTTTGGACGGCCGCCACACGTTGCTTAATAACCGGTTTTTTGGCCTTGCTTACATTGACTGGTTCTTTTTTCTCCACGACATGTGCTTGATTTTTAACGCTTCTTTTCTTTTTATTGCGTGGGCGTGATTTTGCTTTCTTTTCGCCGCCAATTCTTTCTAACACAAAATACGCACAGCCAAAATTGCAGAATTCGTATAAGTAATCTTCTAATGCGGTAATTTTTTGATCGGCCGGTACACGCTTGTTTTCTGCGCGGAAAAAGCCTTTTAGCCGCAGTTGATCATAGCCCCAATCCGCTACAACGTAATCGTAACGATTCAAAATATCACTATATCGCTCACCTAATTTTTCAGCTTCAAACGCGTCACGGTGATTCACAATTAATTTGTATGGACGCTCACCTACCAATAGATTTGTTTCATCTACCACTGTAATCGGCGTATGTTTGTTGCTTTCTTTTTTTTCTGGCTCTTGGGCAATTTCTTCTAGCACTCCAGTTAGTTCTGTTGTCATTGTTTCTTGTGCTATTTTTTGTTCATCCACCATTTATTTCACCACCTAGGATTCTTCTCATTCTTTATTATATCTTTTTTCTGCGCTATTGGATAGTAAAACTCCAATGATCGTCCAATAACCGTGCGTAAGAAATCAGGAAACAGGAAATCGACTTTACTATATAGCTCAATTGTCGGAAAAAACGGGACAAACATAAAATGATCGACTGTTGCCACTTGATAATCGGCTTCTTCTACTACTTCCGTGCCTAAATAATAAACTTTTTTAGTTGCTTCTTCGTACTCAATTCCTTCATAGAAAATTTCACCAAATAGTTTTCCCCGAAAACCCATTCCTAACATCGGAAAGAAGCGTAAAAAAGCACGGTTTTTCTCGATTTCCCGAACTAAACGAATCAGGTTCGTTCCGTTGACCGTTATCCGAATAATGTGCATCGGATGTGGCAACGCTTGATGAAGCTGATCCCGATTGATGATTCCT
>JAATGB010000115.1 GCA_015654945.1 Lactobacillales bacterium
ATGGGCAAGAAATTTATCTTCCGTATATCGAATCGGTCGTCAAAGATATTTTGCTGGAGCAAAAAGAGGTTCGCGTGGAAATTCCAGAAGGGCTGATCGATGATGAGAATTGATGTACTCACTCTTTTTCCCAAAATGTTTGAAGGTCCGCTGACTGAATCCATCGTTGGGAAAGCGCAAGAAAAAAAAGTTGTAGAGGTTCATGTGACCAATTTCCGTGATTTTTCTGATAATAAGCACCAAACAGTAGATGACTATCCCTATGGAGGGGGAGCGGGAATGCTCTTAAAGGTTCAGCCAATCCATGATAGCCTCGCAAAAATTACAGAAGAAACGGCAAATATAAAAAAGCGAATTATTTTGTTAGATCCAACCGGTCAAACCTTCACTCAAAAATTAGCTGAAGAATTTTCAGCTGAAGAACATTTAATTTTCATTTGTGGTCATTATGAAGGGTATGATGAGCGAATTCGTTCACTGGTTACGGATGAAGTTTCTGTAGGCGACTATGTGCTAACCGGTGGTGAACTAGGCGCGATGATGATGATTGACGCAACTGTGCGTTTATTGCCTTCCGTTCTCGGAAATGATGAATCGGCTAAAACAGACTCCTATTCGACGGGTCTACTTGAACATCCGCAATATACACGCCCTGCTGAATATTTGGGTATGCGTGTACCCGAAGTACTAATGAATGGCAATCATCAGTTGATTGCCGAGTGGCAACTAAAAGAATCCCTTAGAAAAACGTACCAAAATCGCCCTGAAATGTTGGCACAGCTTGTACTTACTGAAGAGATGACACGCTTATTGAGAGAAATTGAAAAAGAGGAAAAAAAATAAATTTCTTTCCGTTCCCTACTATAGTACAATAATTCTATCAAGATTTTTGGTGCGACTCTAACAGAAAAAATGTGGGAAGAGGGATTCGAGAATGGATGTGCAATGGTACGTAGGTATTGCGGTTCTGTCAATCGTTATTTTTAATCTACTATTTTATGTTTTGCAGAAGGTCACGCAACATCCCGTAAGATATTGCTTGCTTATTTTAAGTATACTTGTGATTTTGTGTTTAGTTTCTGTATATTTTGGCATCTATCAAAGTAATTTTATGGCGCTTAACTATTTTGTTGCTCTTGCGAGTAGTATCACAGGAGGTTTTCTTAGCATTGTGGAATGGGCGATGATCACGCTGATTCTAGATATGCGAAAAAAATAGTGTCGCCGTTACTTCTTATAAAATGGCAGATAAAAATGAGCGAAAGAAGAAATTCTTCGCTTTTTTGTTGTCTAAGTAAAATTTTACTTTGGAAATGGCTGCATAAATTTTTTTGGAAGGGGTTAATTCTAAAAATTTATTAAATTAGAATGAATCATTTGTATAATTAATTATTTTACGCTAAGTTATTAGTGGGTGAAGAAAGTGACAGAAAAGAAAAAGTACATAACAGGTGTTGACGGTATTCGTTCCATTGCGGTAATTGCCGTTATTTTATATCATTTATTTCCGCAGCTGATGCCAGGTGGTTACTTAGGTGTTCCTTTATTTTTCGTTATTTCAGGCTATTTAATTACAGATATTTTATTAAAAGACTGGGATCAAGATCAAAAAATTCATGTTTCAAGGTTTTATGTTCACAGACTCAGGCGTTTGATCCCCTCATTAGTGGGAATGCTCGTAATGACGAGCGCTTTTTTTACTGTTTTTGCGCGACCGTTACTGAATAATTTTCGTAGCATTTTTTTATCAAGTATTTTAAATGTAAATAATTGGTGGCAAATCATTGCTGGAAATTCTTATTTTGAACATTTAGCAAAATCACCGTATACACATTTGTGGTCTTTGTCGATTGAAGGTCAATTTTACTTTGTATTTCCAGTATTGTTGGGCCTGATTTTAAAATATCAAAAGAAATTTACAACATTGGCAAAATCATTACTTGTTTTTACGATTTTATCTGCTTGTCTATGTGCAGGTGTGTTTTATTTTACTACGGATATAAACCGAGTTTACTATGGTACAGATACGCGGTTATTTTCGATTTTAATGGGGAGTTTATTAGCTCTTTATCTCCGCGTTGACCACAGAAATAAATGGAATCAAAAGCAAGTTTTTGGTGTGGGAATGGCTGGTCTAGTAGTTATACTAAACATGTTTTATTTTGCAAAAGATTATAGTCGTCTGATTTATCTGGGTGGTTTTGTTTTATTTAGTTTTGCTTCTGCACTTATTTTATTTAGTGTCGTGACACCAAATTCGATTATGAATCGTATTTTTACCAACATTATTTTTACGTGGATAGGCAAGCGTAGTTATGAAATTTATTTATGGCAATATCCGGTGATGGTTGGATATGAATACCTTGTACCCAGTGAAGAAAACGTAATTTGGTTGCATTTTACAATAAAAATTTTATTGATTCTTTTACTTTCTGAAGGAACCTATCGGTGGATCGAACAGCCATTTAGACGAGGACAGATTCGAATTACCAAAAGAAAAATCAGGGAACATATTGTGACTACTAGTAGTTTTATTTTCGTGCTCTTGCTGTTTTTAACAGGTTTTGTCGTAGCTGGCTCTGGCAAAGCTGATAGCAGCAAACAGATTGAACAACAATTACAAGCAAATAAAAAGTTAATTGCAGATAAGAATCAAGGAAAGAAAGCGCCACTGAAAAAAAATGAGAACGAGCACGCAGAAAGCTTTACTGCGGCTGAATTAGAGAAAGCAAAAAACTTAAGTATATCTGGTATTGGTGATTCGTTATTATTAAATGTAGCGCCTAATTTACTTGCCGTTTTTCCAAAAATCCAGCTAGATGGAGAAGTGGGGAGACAGCTGTATAATAGCGAAGCTGTTTTTAAAAAATTTATTAACGAGAAAAAAATGGGGGAAAATGTACTAATCATTTTAGGAACAAATGGCGCATTTACGCACACTCAAATTGAAGAAATCATTCAAACAATCGGAGTAGAGCGAACCATTTTCTTTGTCAATACGCATGTACCAGAAAGCTGGCAGAATCAGGTAAATCAAACTTTAGTGACTGCTGGGAAAGAACATGACAATGTACATATTATTGATTGGAATAAAAAGGCGAAAAATCATCAAGAGGATTGGTTTTATGAAGATGGAGTTCATATGAATGAAGAGGGAGCTAAAATTTTTACGACATTTGTGGCAAAACAAATTTTAGCATATGAATAAAAACCAGCATAAGCCGACTTATGCTGGTTTTAATACTTCTGAATTAGAAAGGACGGGAAGGGATATTTCGACTAATCCTTTTGACTGAATCATATTTAAATTGTTGACTTTTTCTGCTGGATCAATTAAGTAGCGGACAATTGTATCAATTTCGGTTGAGCTAACATTGCGGTGTTTATTGACAATGACAATTTCGTTGTGTGTCGTTGCTTTCGTGTAAATGACGGTTGTTTTTCCTAAGCTATAAATTTTAACATAGGAGGCATCTGTACTTTCGAGTTGCTTATTGACCAAATCTCGATAGCTATTTGTTACATCGATTAATTTCACAATGATCACCTCTTCTTTTAGTTATTCAACTTTATAAATATTATACAATTAAATTATGATTATAAAAAGTAAAATGCTTTCATTAATCTGTAATGAAAAGGAGAATCGGCGAGAAAAACCGATTCTCTGTTCGCTATTTATTCTTTTTCTTTGGCAATTATGGGTGTTTCAACAAGTTTATCTGCAGCAACAACGACAATTTCCTCTTCCTTATTTAACTGTGCAAGAAGTTTTTTAGACGTTGGATGATCCAAAAAGTATTCGGCAATGTTGTCTTCGATATGCTCTTGAATAATTCTGCGTAGAGGTCGGGCACCCATCTGAGGATTATAACCGAGGTCTACCAGCTTTCCTTTTACAGCATCCGTGACATCAATATGAATATTTTGAGTTGCGAGCATTCCATTAACGTCTTGTAACATCAAGGAAACAATGGCAAGTAAATTTTCTTTTGTTAATGTTTGGAATTCAACGATGCCATCAAAGCGATTCAAAAATTCTGGTTTAAAGAATTGATCTAACTGATTCAACACAGAATGACTTTTTCCGTCACGAGCGGCCCCAAATCCGACATTTGCTTCATTCATTCCAGAACCGGCATTACTGGTCATGATAATAATGGTATCTTTAAAGCTAACGGTATGTCCTTGAGCATCAGTTAAACGGCCATCTTCTAAGATTTGTAAGAACATATGCAAAACATCTGGATGGGCTTTTTCAACTTCATCAAGCAAAATTAAGCTGTAAGGTGTTCTACGTACGCGTTCCGTTAATTGCCCCGCTTCTTCATAACCCACATAGCCAGGAGGCGAACCAATCAATTTGGAAACACTGTGTTTTTCCATGTATTCACTCATATCAAAACGAACCATTGCTTCTTCTGAACCAAATAATTCTAACGCAATTTGTTTGGCTAACTCTGTTTTACCAACTCCAGTCGGTCCAACGAACAGGAAGGAACCAATTGGGCGATTTTTTTTATTTAAGCCAATCCGGTTTCGGCGAATGGCTTTTGAAACTTTTAGAATCGCTTCAGCTTGACCGATAACATGCTTTTGTAAATCCGCCGCCAAGTTTTTCAATTGTGTTTGTTCTTTTTCTTTTAATTCACCAACTGGAATACCCGTTTTTATTTCGATGACTTGTTCCATATCCTTTTCGTTGACGACAGGTAGGTCTTCCTCCACAACCTGTTTTTCCTTTAAGCTCGTTAATTTATCAATTTGATCACGATAATAAGCAGCCTTTTCATAATCTTCTTCTTGTGAAGCTTTTTGTTTTTGTTCTTCTGCTTCTGTTAATTTTTCTTCGATTAATTTTGGATCAAGTGTTTGGATTGTTAAATTTTTCTTTGATCCGGTTTCGTCAAGTAAATCAATCGCTTTATCCGGTAAATAACGATCTTGGATATAACGGTTTGAGAGTGTTACCGCGCTGCGAATTGCTTCATCCGTATAGCGTACATGGTGATAATCTTCGTATCGTTTTTGAATTCCTTGTAGAATTGTAATGGTTTCATCAATCGAAGGTTCATTGACCGTAACTGGTTGTAAACGTCTTTCCAAGGCTGCGTCTTTTTCAATCTTACGGTATTCGTTTGAAGTGGTCGCACCAACCATTTGCAATTCACCACGAGCAAGAGCAGGCTTCAAAATATTTCCAGCATCCATGCTACTATCACCAGCAGTGCCGGCGCCTACTAATTCATGCACTTCATCAATAAATAAGATGATATTGTCATTTTCTTTAACTTCGTTCATCAATTGTTGCATCCGTTCTTCAAACTGACCACGAATTCCGGTTCCTTGTACAAGAGAAACGACATCTAATCGAATGACTTCTTTATTCAACAATTTTTGCGGAACATCGCCATTGACGATTTTTTGAGCCAAACCTTCCACAACCGCAGTTTTACCAACACCGGGTTCACCAATTAAAACAGGATTATTTTTGGTTCGGCGATTTAAAATTTCGATTACACGCATGATTTCTGGATCACGTCCAATAACAGGATCGATCAAGCCATTTCGTGCCGAATCAGTTAAGTTCATCCCATATTCACCAAGAAGACCTTTGGGTTTTTGGCCATTGCCAAAAGGTGGCTGACCTATACCTCCACGTCTATTCTGAGTAGCGGGGCCTTGTTGAAATTGATTCGATTCTTGTGGTTGCATTTGTTGGGATAATGCGCGTAAAAAATCATCAATTGAACCAAAACCATAAGGATCTTGAGACATAAGTTGTTTGTTTTTACCGGCTTTCAATTCTTGATAACAATTTTGACAATAGTCCAATTGTTTTTTCTCTCCTTGGACATTTGCATAGAGGTGAATTGTCGCTTCATTTTTTTGACAGTTTTGACAAATCATTGTTCCACACCCTTTCGTAAATTCATAAAGGCAATTGATTCACTGACCAAGTTTGACCTTTCAAATATTATTATAGCATGTTCTTTACTAGAATCAAGTAATCTGTTTTTATGTAAAAATGATTAAAAAGTGGCAGGATATGATAAACTAATAGGAGAGAATAGTAGAAGGAAGTGTAAAAGATGAACCTAAATCCATATAGTGAAAAACTAGAAAAATTACAAAAAAATGAAATCACTGAACTGATCGTAGAGCGAGTAGATTTTTTGCTTTTTCGTGAAGCCTGGCTAGAACATCCTGAAAAAATGAATTTTGTGGGAGAAGCTGGTTTAAATGGCCGCATTATTTATCGCTACGTAAAAGAGCAAAAGAAGGAAAAAGAATCATCATAATTTGACGAAACTCGAATAAAACGGTTGTAAGAATAGCAAAAAAATGGTATCTTAACATTTGAAAGGGTTACACACAAGACAAATTTGTCCGTTAAAATGATTTGTCGGGTTTGCCAATCCTCACATAAAACAGAAGAATAAAGGAGAACGATTCTTATGGAAAAAAAAGATTTTCACATTGTAGCAGATACAGGTATTCACGCACGTCCAGCAACTTTATTGGTACAAACAGCTGGCAAATTTAGTTCAGATGTTAATTTAGAATATAAAGGTAAATCTGTAAACTTGAAATCTATCATGGGCGTTATGTCTCTTGGAGTAGGTCAAGGAGCTGACGTAACAATTAGTGCAGAGGGAGCAGATGAAAAAGAAGCGATTGCCGCAATCGTAGAAACAATGACTAAAGAAGGACTGTCAGAATAATGGCCGAATTATTACAAGGAATCGCTGCAAGCGATGGAATTGCTATTGCAAAGGCCTATCGGTTAGTACAACCAGATTTGTCTTTCGATAAAAAAACAGTTGAAGACTCTGATAAAGAGATTAAACGTTTACAAGGTGCTTTAAAAAATTCTTCCGACGAGTTGCAAATCATTCGTGATAAAGCAGCTGAAAGTTTGGGG
This sequence comes from Lactobacillales bacterium, assembly GCA_015654945.1. GTDB lineage: Bacteria > Bacillota > Bacilli > Lactobacillales > Vagococcaceae > JAATGB01. Next base: position 6,923 of record JAATGB010000115.1, read on the forward strand.
GAAGAAGAAGCACAAGTTTTTGATGCCCATCTAATGGTTCTTTCGGATCCAGAATTGATCAGTAGTATCGAAGACAATATTCGCACCAATAAAGTAAACACAGAATCTGCTTTAAAAGATGTAACGGATATGTTTATTGGCATGTTTGAAGCAATGGATGATAATCCATATATGCAAGAGCGTGCAGCGGATATTAAAGACGTAACGAAGCGTATCTTGAGTCATTTATTAGGCGTCAAATTACCCAATCCATCTATGATTAACGAAGAAGTGGTTGTAGTGGCACATGATTTAACGCCAAGTGACACCGCGCAATTAGATCGTCGCTACGTAAAGGCTTTTGTAACGGATATCGGAGGTCGGACTTCTCATTCTGCAATAATGGCTCGTTCACTTGAAATTCCTGCGATTGTGGGAACCAAAGAAATTACGGATAAAGTAAATGAAGGCGACATCTTAGCTGTAAATGGAATCGAAGGGGATGTCATTATTCACCCGACTGATTCTCAAATAGCAGATTACCAAACGAAAGCAAAAGCATTTGCTGACCAAAAATCAGAATGGGAAAAATTAAAAAATGCCCAAACAGTTACGGCGGATGGCAAACATTTTGAATTAGCTGCAAACATTGGAACTCCAAAAGATTTAGAAGGAGTTAAAAATAATGGCGGCGAAGCAATTGGTTTATATCGAACTGAATTTCTATATATGGACTCTCCTGATTTTCCCACAGAAGAGGCGCAATATACTGCATATAAAGCGGTACTAGAAGGTATGGATGGTAAACCAGTTGTCGTACGTACGATGGATATTGGTGGCGATAAAGAATTACCTTATTTAACTTTGCCACATGAAATGAATCCATTTTTAGGTTATCGTGCAATTCGGATTTGTTTGGATCGTGATGATATGTTCCGGACACAATTACGTGCACTATTACGCGCGTCGGTTCACGGACAATTACGGATTATGTTCCCAATGATTGCCACTTTACAAGAATTTAGAGCTGCAAAAACAATGTTAGAAGAAGAAAAAGCAAAATTGGAAAAAGAAGGTACAAAAGTAGCTTCAAACATCCAAGTAGGAATTATGATTGAAATTCCAGCTGCAGCTGTGATTGCAGATAAATTTGCCAAAGAAGTGGACTTCTTTAGTGTTGGAACCAACGATTTAATTCAATATACAATGGCAGCTGACCGAATGAACGAACGCGTTTCATACTTATATCAACCTTATAATCCAGCAATTTTACGTTTATTAAAAAATGTAATTGATGCAGCACACGCTGAAGGAAAATGGGCGGGTATGTGTGGTGAAATGGCAGGAGATCAAACTGCTGTGCCATTGCTTGTTGGCTTAGGTCTAGATGAATTCTCTATGAGTGCAACCAGTGTTTTGAAAACGCGGAGCTTAATGAAGCAATTAGATACAGCTAAAATGACTGAATTAGCAAATAAAGCAATCAATGATTGTGATACTGCTGATGAAGTAGTTGCGCTAGTTGAAAGCTATCTTAAAGCTTAAATAAACCAGTAATTTATTAAAACCAATCAACCCTTTGTGGTCGGTTGGTTTTTTGGCGATGAACTTAGCAAAAAACTTTAATAAAATAGCTTTTTAACAAATAAAAACAAGAAAAATCAAGATTCAAGCAGGAAAATAGTCCTAAGAAGGGTGATTTAATGTAAAAATCTTTTATTTATTTATGGTATAATCAAATTTGAGTAGAAAATCAGTATTTAGTCTGAGTGATTGTTTTGATCAATATGTTATAATGAGGTACCGAATGAGAGTTAAATTCTATAGTTGCAATGATCGGAGTTGTTTTGAATGCTAGAAATCAACATGTTTTCATCAGCAGATAAAGTAAAGGGACAAGGAGTCGGAAGCGTTTATTTGGATTTGATAAAAATGTTGAAAAAAGATTTTCCGAATAGTTTTAATATTACCCTTAATAAGTTTAAAAAAGCAGATGTGACACATTATCACACAATTGATTTAATTTTCTATTTTTCGACATTCTTTAAAAAAAGAAGAGGGAGACGTATTGGTTACGTTCATTTCGTACCGGATACGCTTGAAGGAAGCTTGGATCTACCTTGGCTCGTCCGTATCATTTTTTATCGTTATGTGGTACTTTTCTATAAGCGAATGGACCATTTAGTCGTTGTGAATCCTAGTTTTATTTTGGAATTAGAAAAACTTGGAATTCCTGCTGAAAAGATCACCTACATTCCTAATTTTGTGTCCTCAAAGACTTTTTATGAGCGCGAAGAAGTAGAAAAAGCACAGATTCGGGAGAAAAAAAACATTGCCAAAGATCAGTTTCTTGTGCTAGGCGCGGGCCAAATTCAAGAAAGAAAAGGAATTGATGATTTTGTGAAACTTGCAGAAGAAAATCCTGAACTTCAATTTGTATGGGCAGGCGGTTTTTCTTTTGGAAAAATGACAAGCGGTTATGAAAGATACAAAAAAATTTATGAAAACCCACCAGCAAATCTTATTTTTACCGGAATTATTCCTAGGGAAGAATTATCAGAATACTATAATATTGCAACACTCTTTTTATTGCCATCATACAACGAATTATTCCCAATGTGTATTCTAGAAGCCTATAGCTGTGGGACACCTGTCATGTTACGAGATTTGGAGCTTTATCATTCTATTATTGAAAATGATTATATTGCTGCAAGTGATGGTGTACACATGAGCCAACTGTTAAAAAAATTGAAGAATTCTCCCACTGAGTTGATTTATTACAAAGAGCAAGCAAAATTAGCATCAAAAAAATATTCGGAGCAAAATTTAAGCCGAGTTTGGTATGATTTTTATAATGAACAAGCACAATTATACAGTTATCATGTTCAGAGTGAATAAATAAAAAGATCAATACGGAGGGTTGTAACGTGAAAGTCGGTTTCTTTACGGACACGTATTTTCCACAAATTAGTGGAGTCGCAACATCAATAAAAACATTAAAAGAAGAGCTAGAAAAAAAAGGACATGAAGTATATATTTTTACGACAACAGATCCAAAAGCCATGGAGCCGGAAGGCGGTATTTATCGAATGCCAAGTATTCCTTTTGTCTCTTTCAAGGATCGCCGAATTGTGATTCGTGGTATGGCAGATGCATATGCTATTGCAAAGGACTTAGGACTGGATGTCGTACATACACATACCGAATTTGGAACAGGTATTTTAGGTAAATTTGTCGCAAAACGATTAGAAATACCATGTGTTCATACCTACCACACGATGTATGAAGATTATTTGCATTATATTTTAAAGGGGAAGGTTATTCGTCCGTCGCACGTTCGACAACTATCCAGAGCTTTTTGTCGCCATTTAAGTGGCATTATCTGTCCGAGCGAACGAGTAGTTGATACCTTGCGAAGCTATGATATTACGGTACCCATGGAAGTGATTCCAACTGGCATTAATTTGGAAAAATTTCAGCATGCACCATTCGTTGAAAAAAATTGTCTAAAGGAAAAATTAGGGATACAAGAGTCTGATTATTTATTACTTTCGTTGAGTCGCTTGTCCTATGAAAAAAACATTCAAGGAATTATTTCTGAGCTGCCTAAATTAATCGCTCAATTTCCGACTGCTTATTTAGCAGTGGTCGGCGATGGCCCATATCGGCATACTTTGGAAGCTTTAGTAAAAGAATTAAAGCTTGAAAACCATGTGTTTTTTATCGGAGAAGTTACAAATGAAGAAGTGGGTACGTACTATCAAGCTGCTGATTATTTTGTTAGCACATCTTCTTCAGAATCGCAAGGGTTGACATATATTGAAGCAATTGCTGCTGGAACTCGCTGCATTGTCAAGGGGAATGTTTACCTTAATCAATTATTCGATAGTGAGTCGCTTGGGGTTACCTTCGCAGAAGATCAAGATTTTGTACCTACTTTTGCGAGTTATATTCAAAAAAGAATTCAGACCGATAAAAATGTGAGAGAAAAAAAATTATATGAAATTTCTAGTGAATGTTTTGGGGAAAGAATCGAGCTGTTCTACCAAGAAGCCATTCTTCATCATGAACGCTACTTTGTCAAAGAGGAAATCGAGCGTCCTAACATAGCGGTGAGAATCTTTAGACGCAAATAAGCTAGAATGGGTGGAGGAAGTTTGTGAACAAAAGAAATAAGCTTTACTTAATTCTTGCTTTTTTGATGGGCGCAACGGTGCTTACTTTTGAATTACATAAAATTAGCTGGCGAGAAATGAAGTTAGAACTTCTTCATCTTAATTGGTTTTGGTTAGTGGTAGCTTTTGCGTGCATGTTTGGTTATTGGGCAATGGAGGCAAGAGTAATACAAGTTTTGTTAAAAAGAAAGCAAGGAAAATTTTCCTTTCGGAATGCGTTTCGGATTCCTTTGCTGGAACAGCTATTCAATTCGATTACACCTTTTTCGACTGGTGGCCAACCGGCTCAATTGGTTGGACTCATTCAGTCTGGAGTCGATCCAGGCGTAGCTGCTTCTGTCTGTCTGATGAAATTTGTGATCTATCAATTGCTGATTGTAGTCAATTTTGTAATTTGTGTAATTTTTGGTTTTAAAAAAGTGGAGCTGCAAATTCATCAGTTATCATGGCTCATTTTATTGGGATTTTTGATTCATATTGTGGTGGTTGCGGGTTTGTTAATGATTATGTACTGGTACCCAATGACGAATAAGATAGTAGCCTTAGGACTAAAATTTGTATCTCGTTGGATTGGACAGGAAAGAGCAGAACGGCTTGAGCGGAAAGTCCATGAAAAAATGGAAAATTTTTATGCAGAGAGTCATTATATGCGCTCACAAAAGAAATTAATGCTACATACATGTTTATTAACCACGATCCAGCTTATTTTTTATTACGCGGTTCCTTATTTTATTTTGCAGGCGCTGGGAATTACTCATTTAAGCTTCTGGCACGTGATTGTTCTACACGCATTTATTATTCTGATTATTTCGCTGTTTCCAATTCCAGGAGGATCTGGCGGAGCGGAATATACCTTTAATATGCTTTTCGGTGGATTAGTAGCTGCTCAAAGTAAGCTGGTTTTTGCAATTGTATTGTGGCGAATCGTTACATTATATGCAGGGATTGTGATTGGCTTAGTGGCGCTAGTTGTTCGACCTTCTAAAAAGGTTTCAACTCAAATGATACAGGACCAAATGAAGGACCAAATATAAAAAACGAGGCAAGAATTTGTTTTTTCGTTCTTGTCTTATTTTTTTTGCGATAAATCATTCTTTCTATTTAGTTGATGATGGTAGTATAATAAAGAAAAATGGAGGGATGAACAGATGGAAATAGGTTTTATTGGAACAGGCGTGATGGGCGCCGCAATTGTCCAACATATGTTAAAAGCAGGTAAGACTGTAAATGTCTATAATCGTACGAAAAGTAAAACGACGCCGTTAGTCGAAGCAGGAGCTCATTGGCAAGAGAGTCCGCAAGCTGTGGCAGAAAAAAGCCAAATTGTTTTTTCAATGGTTGGTTATCCTCAAGATGTGGAAGAAATATACTTTGGTAAACAAGGAATTTTTAAAGCGGATCTAACAAAAAAAATTGTCGTAGATCTAACAACTAGCACGCCAACTTTAGCAACTAAAATTTATGAAGCAGCAAAAAACAAGGGCGGCAATAGCTTAGATGCACCTGTTTCAGGTGGCGATATCGGAGCGAAAAACGGCACACTGACAGTGATGGTCGGAGGCGAAAAAGCCATTTTTCAGGAAGTGATGCCGGTTTTCAATTTTTTTAGCAGCAAGGTGAACTTGCAAGGAACTGCTGGAGCTGGTCAGCATACGAAAATGGCCAATCAGATTATGATTGCTGGTACAATGACAGGTATGACAGAAATGCTCGTCTATGCAAAGGCAGCGAAGCTGGATATTCCGACGGTGCTGGATACATTGGGTGGCGGTGGTGCAGCCAACTGGTCTTTAGCAAATTACGCACCAAGAATTTTGAAAAATGAGTATTCACCTGGCTTTTTTGTGAAGCATTTTATTAAAGATTTAGGAATTGCTTTAGCAGAAGCTGAAAAGCTCGCGATTTCATTGCCTGCCACTGAACTTGCCAAAAAATTATATGATAACTTGGCGGAAAAAGGTTATGAAAATGCGGGAACACAAGCATTAATTAAATTATGGTGGGAAGATGAATAAAATTATTTTTAGGAATTATTAAAAAAAAATAAAAAAGACGAAAAATTTCATGCACGTTTGGAAAGACTCTGATACAATGTAAACTGTAGATAACTAATAGGAGGCCAAACTCGTGAAAAATTCTCAACTAGTTGCCATTATTAAAAGATTAGAAGCAATGATTGAAGTTGCTACAAGCGAAGTTCAAGTGAGACGCTTTGAACGTGAAGGAAAAGAACGCTGTATCGTAAGTTTTGACGCAGCAAATGAGACATTTGAATTGACAGAGTCAGATACACAACAAGTTTATCAATTTGATGACATTGATTTAGTAGCAATGGAAATATATGAATTATTGCAAGATTAGTTAAAAACTCGAGGTGATTCTCGGGTTTTTTTGAATGAAAAATAAGTGAGAGAATTTAGGTGAAAGCATGGGCGAGCAAGTTGTGTTTCCAATGAATTTTGAAAAATATAAGGCATTGGGTGAAAAAGAAGTTGCAAATAAAAATTTTCAATTAGCTGGGTTTCACTTTCAAAAAGCCTATGATCTGTTGCCAAGCTTTGAAGTGAACAAGCAATTAGCAGCGTGCTTGATTGAAATTGGCCAATTTTCGGAAGCCTTAAAGATTGTATCAGAAATGAAAAATGACTATTTACACAATGAGGCAGATGCTGCTCTCTATATAAAAGCACTGCTAGGCCAAAAATATTTTGTACAAGCGCATCAAATTGTAAATCGCCAAAAAGCAGAACCATTTTGGCAAGAAGAGTACGAAGCAATTTGTCAGGCAGAAAAATACAGCCAGCTTTTTGAACAAGAAGAGGTTCGACGGAAAAAAGCACAGCTTTCAGAATTTTTTTCGTTCTCTAATTTGGACCAACTTGCCTTTTTAAAAGAAAATCGATTTCTATCACAAGAAGATTTTTTTGCAGGAGTATTGCCGTATTTAACAGATGTTAGAATTCATGGCATTGTGCGTGCCAGCTTGCTAGAGATCGTTCGCGATTTGAATTTACAAGCAGCGGTTGATTTCCGTAGGTTTGATGGAAATGTGGCATCAGTCGCATTAGCTGAATTGCCAGAAATCCGTGAAAAAAAGATGGTAGTGAAAATAAAAAATTGGTTGAAGGAAGAACTGGAGCAAAACAATCCGTTGCTTGTACCTGTTCTTGAAGAAGAGCTTACCTTTCATTTGTCGATTTTTTATCCATATGCGGAGCAAATCATCGTGCAGCCAGCTTTCTGGCTGCAAGCCTTAGTATCCATTTATGATCCGACTAGTAGCTTTGTACTCAATGAAGAAGAGCAAAAGCAGGTAGCTGCTTACAAACTAATTCAAGAAAAAATTCAGGATGAGATACAGCGTTTCATTACAGAGTAGGATTGTAATTTTTAATCAAGAGAATTAAAGTAAAAATGTTTACATTTTATAACGCATAGTGTACTATTGTAGGGTATGCAATTGTTGTTAAATTGTGAAAATAGAAGATATTTCGGAGGGAAATTTAATGTCAGCCAAATTTGAAAAAAAAGGCACTAATGAAGGTGTTTTAACATTTGAAGTCAATCAAGATTCAATTGAAAAGGGATTGAAGATTGCTTTTAACCGCGTGAAAAAAGATATCAGTGTTCCTGGATTTCGTAAAGGGAAAATTTCAAGACAAGTTTTTAACAAAATGTATGGAGAAGAATCTTTGTACGAAGATGCATTGAATGCTGTTTTACCAGACATTTATGAAGCAGCCGTTAAAGAAGCAGGAATTGATCCTGTTTCACAACCAAAGATTGATGTCACCAGCATGGAAAAAGGAAAACCTTGGGAAATTACAGCTGAAGTAACCGTTAAACCTGAAGTTACATTAGGCGAATACAAAAACTTAACAGTTGAAAAACAAGACCGTGAAGTAACAGAAGCAGACGTTAACGAACGCCTTACTTCTGAACAAGAACGTCAAGCAGAATTGGTATTAAAAGAAGATACCGCTGCTGAAAATGGCGATACTGTCGTTATTGACTTTGAAGGATTTAAAGAGGGTGAAGCTTTTGAAGGTGGAAAAGGCGAAAATCATTCTCTTGAACTAGGATCTGGTTCGTTCATTCCAGGTTTTGAAGAACAATTGATTGGTAAAAAAGCCGGTGAAGAGCTTGAAGTAAAAGTGACTTTCCCAGCCGAATATCAAGCAGAAGATTTAGCAGGAGCAGATGCAGTATTTAATGTTAAGATTCATGAAGTAAAAGCAAAAGAACTACCAGAATTAGACGATGAATTTGCAAAAGATGTAGACAGTGAAGTTGAAACCTTAGATGAATTAAAAGAAAAATTCCGTAAAGAATTAGCAGAATCTAAAGTAACTGCTGCGGAAGAAGCAGTCAAAGAAGCGGCAATTAAACAAGCAGTTGAAAATGCTGAAATTACTGAATTACCAGGCGTAATGGTGCACGATGAAGTTCACCGTAGCATGGATCAATTCTTAAACAATATGCAACAACAAGGTGTTTCTCCTGAAATGTACTACCAATTAACGGGAACAACCGAAGAAGACTTGCACAAGCAATTTGAAGCAGAAGCAGAAGATCGTACAAAAACCAATCTTGTAATTGAAGCGATCGCGGATGCGGAAGGGTTTGAAGTTTCAGAAGAAGAAATAACTGCCGAACTAACAAGCCTAACAGAACAATACAATATGGAAATTGATGCAGTCAGAAAAGCATTGACGGATGAAATGTTAGCACATGATATTAAAATGAAGAAAGCGTTAGATGTAATTACTGACACCGCAAAAGAAGCGTAATTTTTTCGACAGAAACACATTGAAAAGGAGCTAAGGACTGATTTTCCTAGCTCCTTTTTTCAAGGAGTAAAGATTCGCAATGCAGTTTTTTTTATGATAAGATGTAGAAATAGGTAGTTTATGTAAATAGAATTTGCGTAGAATTCTTCCAAAAGTAAAGAGGAGGGAAAGAAATGTATGAAAGCACAGATGGTAATGGCGCTGTTCGCTGTTCTTTTTGTGGAAAATCACAAGAAGAAGTGAAGAAAATAGTGGCTGGACCCGGTGTATATATATGTAATGAATGCATAGATTTATGCAAAGAAATCATTGACGAAGAATTTCATGAAGAAGCGGTCCATGAGTTTCTTGATGTCCTAAAACCAAATGAAATTTTAAATGTTTTAAATGAATATGTTGTTGGCCAAGAACGTGCGAAGAAAGTTTTGGCGGTTGCGGTATATAATCATTACAAGCGTGTCAGCAGTTTAGATGACAAAGAGAATTCCGATGTTGAATTGCAAAAAAGTAATATTTGTTTGATTGGACCAACGGGTTCTGGTAAAACATTTTTGGCTCAAACCTTGGCAAAAACATTAAATGTTCCTTTTGCAATCGCAGATGCAACGAGCTTGACGGAAGCAGGGTATGTAGGAGAAGATGTTGAAAATATCTTGTTGAAATTGCTTCAATCCGCTGACTATAATGTTGAGCGAGCTGAAAAGGGAATTATCTACATTGATGAAATCGATAAAATTGCCCGTAAAAGTGAAAATGTTTCGATTACTCGTGATGTATCAGGTGAAGGCGTACAACAAGCGTTATTAAAAATTTTAGAGGGAACCGTTGCAAGTGTGCCGCCTCAAGGTGGACGAAAACATCCACATCAAGAGTTTATTCAAATTGATACAACAAATATTTTGTTTATTGTTGGTGGTGCCTTTGATGGAATTGAGACGATTGTCAAAAATCGTTTAGGTGAAAAAGTGATTGGCTTTGGCGTCACAAATCAAAAACGTGATGATACAAAAAGTATTATGCAAGAGATTATTCCAGAAGATCTCTTGAAGTTTGGGTTAATTCCAGAATTCATTGGCAGATTACCGGTAATGGCAGCTCTTGAGAAGCTAACAGAAGCTGACTTGGTTCGAATTTTGACAGAGCCTAAAAATGCTTTAGTAAAACAATATCAAAAGTTACTTTCTTTAGATCATACCGTGCTAGAATTCCAACCAGAAGCGCTAAAGGCGGTTGCAAGACAAGCAATCGATCGAAATACGGGTGCTCGTGGGCTACGTTCGATTATTGAACAAATCATGATGGATATTATGTACGATATTCCAATGAGAGAAGATATAAAAAAAGTCGTTATAACAAAAGAAACGGCAGATGGCAATGGGCAACCTACTCTTTTGCTAGAAGATGGCGAACAAGTAGGCTAAGAAAATAAGGAACAATGGAACTGTTAGGAAATTGTGCTAACAGTTTCTTTTCGTGATGGGTAGTTTGGAGGCAAGTAATGAAATCAGAACAAGAAAAATACAAAGAACAAAAGCGGGTCGATGCGGTTGTTGACACAATTAAAACAGAAGAAAATGTGATTCGTACAGAAATAGCGACGCAAAACGCCTTAAATCGGCAACATTTAGAACAAAATAGTGAAATTAAAATCAAAATCAGCTCGGATGAATCTGCATGGGAAACTTCTGGGTATTTGCGTCAACAAGAGCAAGCTTTAATGATTGATAGCCAATTATTAGTGCAAAAGAAAAATCGCCAAAAAACGTTGGAAAAAATGGTGACTGCTCCTTATTTTGGTCGCATTGATTTTAAAGATAAATGGTCAGAAACGGCAGAAGCCACGCAAGTCATTTATTTGGGAATTGGCTCACTAAAAAATAAGGAAGACTATTTAATTTATGATTGGCGAGCACCAATTGCGACGTTATATTATGAAGGAACGATTGGACAAAGCGACTATGAGACGGCAGATGGGAAGCAGGAAGTATCGCTTCTTTTAAAGCGTCAATTCATCATTGAAGCAGGTAAAATCCAGACAATGGCGGACACTTCAGCCACGATCGGTGACAACGTCTTATTAGAGGTTTTAAGTGGTGAAGCAGATACACATATGAAACCAATTGTCTCAACCATTCAAGAAGAACAAAATAAAATTATTCGTGATATTGTCCATCCGGTCATTTTTATTCAAGGAGTTGCGGGAAGCGGTAAAACTTCCGTTCTATTACAAAGAATTGCTTTTTTGCTCTATCATTTTCGGCAACATTTAAATGCGGATGAAATTTTATTATTTTCACCTAACCATTTATTTAGTGAGTATATTTCGAATGTATTGCCTTCACTGGGAGAAGAGAATATTCAGCGTCTCTCTTTTTCCGAATACCTGAAAGCCGATTTACCAACTTTGAAAATCCAAAAAAATCAAGTAGAGCTAAGCCCTTTTCCAGCAATTAAACAATTTAAAGAGGATTTCCAACTTATTGAATTACTCAGAGAGTATGAAATTTCTTTGCAAGAAAAAGGATTACAATTTAGGCCAATTTCTTTAAATGGAGAAGTTCTATTAACTAAAAAATTACTTCGCGGATTATTTCGTCAGACGGATCGACGGTTGCCTTTGCTTAATCGATTAGAAGGCACCAAACAGCTGCTACTTAACTGGATTGATCGCCAAAAAGAAATTGATTTAAAGTCTGAATGGGTGGAGCAAGAAGTTGAATTATTGAGTGAAAAAGTTCTGGGCCAAGCGGAAAAAGACCATCAAGAAAATGATTTTTATTCAAGTGATAAAATCAAAGCAGAATTAGCACGCGGTTTAGTGGAAAAACGGTACCGACCGCTTATCAAAAAGATTCAGCGATTTGGTTTCATTCATTTTAAAAGGCAATATTTGCATTTTATGACGAAAATACCCGAATTAGTTGATTTGTCTGCGCAATCTTTTTCAACAGAAGAATGGAAACATTCAATTGCTGATTTGCGCGTCGCTTTTCAAAATAAAAAAATTCCAGCTGAAGATGCACCCTTATATGTTCTTTTGAAAAAAAACTTGACGGGTGGAAAAGCGAAGAAAAATTACCGCTATATTTTTATTGATGAAATTCAGGATTATTCGGCTGTCCAGCTTGCACTTATAGTGGAGCTCTATCCAACAGCAAAAATCACCTTATCAGGAGATTACAATCAAAATATTTATGGAAAAAATCTTCTTATAGCACAGTTAACGATGATTTTCAAACGAACAGCACAACACTATCTATTAAAAACTAGTTATCGTTCAACCAAAGAAATTACGGAATTTAATGGCGCATTATTGGGAGAAAACTTTGCACAAATTTCTTATGGTAGAAAAGGTCCAAAGCCACAAATAATGGTTGAAAATAGCACGGTTTTGAAAAAATGGTTAGTCAATAATTTAGAAAATAATCCGCGTAAATGTATTATTACGGCCAAAACTTTTGCAGAATGTCAAAGATTATACGACTATTTACGGGAAAAAATTACGCTGCAGTTTATTTCAGATGAGGATGTGCGAATTCATCAAGATATTTTGATTGTTCCAGCTGATTATATTAAAGGTTTAGAATTTGATGAAGTGATTGTTTGGGTAGGAGAAACCATAGCGGATTCTAGCAAAGTTGATCAACACATTCTCTATACAATGTGTTCACGAGCGATGCACAAATTAACAGTTTTGTCTTGTCAAAAAAAGAGTTTTATCACAAAAATTCCCCAAAATTTAATCGAAATAATTAAAGCAAACTAAAAATGAATCGCTTACTGTTTATTTTCACGTAAGGTTGTTAGACGTAAGTATGGTACAATTAATCTAGTAAGGTATAAAGAGGTGAGAAAGTGAACGTACACAATGCTGAAATTGTTATCAGTGCAGTATCGCCAAAGCAGTATCCAGAAACCGATCTTCCTGAAATTGCACTTGCAGGCCGATCAAATGTGGGGAAATCTTCTTTCATTAATACATTAATTAACCGGAAAAATTTAGCGCGCACATCCAGTAAACCGGGTAAAACACAAACATTGAATTTTTATCTTATCGAAAATGCACTGCATTTTGTAGATGTTCCAGGCTATGGCTATGCAAAGGTTTCAAAAACTGAACGTGCAAAATGGGGACAAATGATTGAAACCTATATTACCCAAAGACCGCAATTAAAAGCGGTGATTTCATTGGTAGATGCACGACATGAGCCTTCTAAGGAAGATGTCCAAATGTATGGTTTTTTAAAATATTATCAGTTACCAGTAATTGTTGTCGCAACAAAAATTGATAAAATTCCGCGTGGGAAATGGAATAAACAGGAAAGCTTGATCAAGAAAAAGTTAAATTTTGATTCAAGTGATACTTTTATACTTTTTTCTTCAGAGACAAAAACAGGCAAAGAAGAAGCGTGGCAAGCAATCGAAAATTATTTAGAAAAGTAATATTATAGATTAAAGGTGGAAATGTGATGGATTTCAATGAATATCAAGAGCTAGCAAGTAAAACACTTTATGGAAATGAGCAGGTTTTGACGAATTGTGCACTGGGACTGGCGAGTGAAGCGGGAGAGGTTTTAGAATTAATCCAAGCGTATACTTTTCAGAGTCAAAATCTTGATAAAGAGGAATTAACCAAGGAATTGGGAGATGTGATGTGGTATTTAAGTCAAATATCGGAATGGGCAAATATATCATTTGAAGAGGTTGCACAACGGAATATCACCATGTTGCAAAACCGCTTTCCTGAAAAATATCGCGAAAAAGCATAAAAACAGTAGCCAGTCATTATGATTGGTTGCTATTTTTTTTGAGCTTAAAATAACACCTTAAATGTATGGAATGATCATTTTTCGTATCTTAAAAAATGCAATGTTTTTTTTTATAAAATAAATGAAATTTTAAAAATAGCCTTTTTATTCTAATACGTTTTATAATAATGTTCAGTGGAAGGGGGGAAAAGGGTAAGAGTATGCTCTGGAATAAGCGGATTTAATACGAGTTTATATCTGTCTATTTATGCGTTAGCACAGTGGATTCTCAGTTCATTTTTTCCTTTATAAAAATAGTATATTATTTATATTTGTTGGTAACTAGAATCGATGATTAATAAAATGTGATCTATCAAGAGGGTGAGAAAGCTGAAAAAGATAAAAGTCATGACAATTTTTGGAACAAGGCCAGAGGCAATTAAGCTGGCGCCTCTTATTTTGGCAATGAAAAAACAACAAAATCGTTTTATGCCGATAATAATAGAAACCGGACAGCATAAAGAAATGTTGCAACAGGTTTTAGTGACCTTTGGCATTCAAACTGATTATGATTTAGCCGTTATGAAGGAAAACCAAACATTAACAAAGCTTACTGAAATAATCTTAAACAAACTAGAATCTATTTTACGAAAAGAAAAACCAGATATTGTGTTGGTACATGGAGATACAACAACCGCATTAGCAGCGAGCTTAGCAGCCTTTTATCAGAAAATTCCATTGGGACATGTTGAAGCGGGTCTGCGAACTAGAAATAAGTATTCGCCTTATCCTGAAGAGATGAATCGTCAGTTAATTGATGGATTAAGCGATTTGTATTTTGCACCGACTGAATTGAGCAAAGAAAATTTAATAAAAGAGCAACGAAAAAATTCTAGGATTTTTGTGACAGGAAACACGGCCATTGATGCATTGAATTGGACTGTACAAAAAGGCTACCAGCATGAAGTACTGCACAAAATGAAAAAAGAAAATCAAACAATTTTAGTTACGATGCATCGCCGAGAAAATTTAGGAAGGCCGATGGAAAATATTTGTAAAGCAATTTTAAATATTGTTCAAAAATATAAAAACGTTGAGGTTGTTTTTCCGGTCCATCTTAATCCTAAAGTAAGAGAAGTCGTTTACCAAATTTTGGGAAATCAAGAGAGAATTTTTTTAGTCGAGCCGCTAGATGTAGCTGATTTTCATAATGTTGTGGCAGCTTCCTATATGGTTTTAACGGATTCTGGCGGAATTCAAGAAGAAGCACCATTTCTTGAAAAGCCAGTTCTTGTTTTAAGAGATGTGACAGAACGGCCAGAAGGCGTAAAAGCCGGTTCTTTGAAGCTAGTAGGTACAGAAGAACAAAATGTTCAAAAGGAAATAGAAAGATTACTAGTTGATCAAAGGGAGTATGAACGAATGGCACACACCCAAAACCCTTATGGAGATGGGAAAGCATCGGAATATATATTAGCGCATATTATAGATTTTTTTAAAAATTCAAAAGAAGAAATCTTGCACTGTTAATTGAAAGAAAAGGAGCAGATCAAATGAGTTCATCAACATTACCGCGATTAGGTGTTGCGACAGTTGGGTTAGCCTTCCAATTACACTATTTAGGTATTTTTGTCTTAGCGCTTGTTACTTCGTTGATCGTCGCATATTGGGGAATACGTAAAAAGGAAAAAGCGAAATGCAATTAGCAAATAGTATCTACATGGTCATTTTATTTGTTTTTATGACGTATATTCTGACGTCGCGGCTGCTTTCTTATTACGTAAAAAAAGAAGAAAAGCAATTTACTGAAAAAAAAATAGATGAGAAACGCGATTATTATTATTATTTTTTGATACCTTGTGTAGATGAAGAAAAAGTTATCCGCAAAACATTAACGAAACTTTGCGTACATTCATTTTCTGGTAAAATTTTGCCAATTGATGATGGATCGGAAGATGAAACGTTATCTGAGATCTATAAAGTAGTCGATAGCCGAATTCACGTTGTGAAAAGAAAACAGCCGAATGTGCAGCAAGGAAAAGGGGAAGCGCTCAATTACGCTTTTAGTTGGGTAATTGAAGATTGTCGAAAACATGATCGTGATTTGCAACAAGTGATTGTGGGCATTATAGATGCAGATGGCCAACTTACAAATAATTGGATCACAGAGATTGAAAAAATATTTGCACAAAAACAGTATAGTGCTGCACAATTTCGTGTGAAAATGATTGCACCATTTAAAAACACATTACAAGCTGTACAAGATGCAGAGTTTTTTTCAGTCAATAATCGAATTCAAATAGCTCGAGGTGTTTTTAAAAGTGTGGGCTTAGCAGGCAATGGTCAATTTTTTAGGCTAGAGCCGATTCTAAAAAACTTAGGCGAAATGCCTTGGGGAAATGCACTTTTAGATGATTATGAATTTACATTAAAAATGATGATGCGGGAATTAAGCATTGCGTATGTTGATAAAGCCTATGTCTATCAGGAAGCTCTCACTTCTAAATGGAGTTTTATAAAGCAAAGAAGTCGCTGGATACAAGGAAACCTTGATTGTTTGAGGTATGTACCAGAAATCGTGCGGAATAAATCACTTTTTTCAACACAAAAATTGTGTATTGCTTATTTTTTAGTGCAGCCTTTTTTAAACCTTGTAGGGGATATTATGGTGTTTTATCTTTTGGGGATGACCTTTTTTAAAGTGACAGAAATCCAACAAATTGAAGGAACAGTAAAAATCGCACTGTTAGTAACCTTCTTCTTTTTATTTTCCTTACTTTGGGGAATGTTATTCACGGTTGATTATCTAAGAGATTTGAAGAAAAATCAAGAAAAAGTTCCAAATTATTGGCAAAGAATATGGCTAATTTTTCTGATATCGTATATGTATATCCTCCTTTTTTTTAGTATTGTAATTGCATTTTACCGAAAAATTAGAGGCAACAGCAAATGGGTTAAAACAAAAAGGTTGTAGGGGTGGAATAGATGAAAAAGATTTTTTCGTTGTTAGGTGTTTTATTTTTGGTAAGTACTATTTTTTTTAATAGTGCGCTCGCAGTTGTAACTGCTGAAATTTTTGGAAATAATTCTTCCATTACAGGTGGTGAAGTAACTTATCCCGATCAAATTAATGGAATAGTTGCTACAAAGGATTGGGCAAATGTAAATATAAAAATGAATATTGCAGGGTTAAAAACGGGCGAAAGCGTGACGTTGACTTTGAATAGTGATAAATATGCTTATTCAAAAGAAGCTTTTACAGTTGGGGATATACATGTAACGCCAAATATAAATGGGACATGGACACTAACCGCACAAAAAGATATTCGATTAGGAAACGTGTCATTGAACGTAAAACTAAGGTATCAGCAAAGTACCAATCAAGATTTAATAGATCCGATTGAGTTTTCATTACAAGATGGCGAAAAAATAACAAGTAAAGTGTTTGATATGAATATTTTAAAGTATTCAGAAAAAGTCGATGCAAAAGAATTGGTAAGAAAAATACCGCTGGGTTTCCAAAAAGATGGAAAGATTGCTTGGGTGATTTATTTTAACTACAATCAAGCAGGACTTTCTAGTTCCAGTGAAACTGCTTTTGTATTTAAAGATATTATCGGTGATGGACATAAATTAGAGGTTGCAAGTATTGCAGTGTATGATGTAGCGAATCCAATCGTAAAAGATGATACAGGCAATCCGATCCGGAATATAGAACATGAAGCTTACAACTATGAAGTAACAAATTTCCTACAAAAACAAGCTTCGGAGAATGGCTTCCATTATGAAAGTGCTCAATATGAAATTCCTGAAGATAATGCAAATGCATATTATATCTATATGGAAACAACTCCGACTGATACAGGAGCGGAAACGAACTATTCAAATTATACGTATATGAGAACTTCTTATGCAGGAGAAAATGCTTGGGAGGATGAAGATACAGCGATCATTTCAAAGGATGAAAGCAGCAACGGAGATGTAGCGGGTTCTGTCGTATTGAAAAAAAAAGATGCAGTAAG
>JAATGB010000130.1 GCA_015654945.1 Lactobacillales bacterium
CCTCTTTAAATGGCAAAGAAAGTAAACCTGTGCTCAAACTTAGAAAAAATAGTCCAACAAACAATACGATTAAAATACTCAGCACACGAAGAAAGGTTTGCCGAATTTGAATTTTTTCTTTGCTTTTCATTTTGCAGCACCACCTTTCCTCGTTAAATAAAGGAAAAATGGAATTCCAATGACTGCGATAATCGCACCAAAAGGCGTTTCAAATGGTGGATTAAGCATCCGTCCGCCAAAATCTGCCAAAACCACAATTAGCCCCCCATAGAGGGCTGACAAAGGAATTACCAAGCGGTCATCCGCTCCAATTAATTTTCGCATCATATGCGGAACCATCAAACCTAAAAAGCTAATTGGTCCGACAATTGCCACCGAAATACCTGTTAATAAAATCACAACAATCATCGTCGCCATCCGCACAAGAGGAACATTTTGACCAAGTCCTTTTGCTGTTTCTTCCCCTAAGCTAAGCAAGAAAACCGATCTGGCTAAATAAATAGCTCCAAGTAAGCCTACGCCTGTCATTGGCATTAACCATTTTAGCTGCAGCCAAGTAATATTTGCCGTACCGCCAACATACCAGAACGCAATATCCTGTCCAACATTTTTCATCAATGCGATAATCTGACTCACCGAGGAGAGAAAAACGGTTACCGCACTGCCGACTAAAATCAGTTTAAGCGGAAACGCATTTTTTTGATTAAAAGTACTAATTAAATAAATCAACAATGCACTTAATCCTGCTCCTAAAAAGCAGAAAGAAACGATGCCTATATATGGTAATGAAGGAAAAAAGCTCATTGAAATTGTCATCATAAAAGCCGCCCCAGCATTTAATCCTAATAAGCCTGAATCTGCCAAGGGATTTTGTGTCACGCTTTGCATTAATGCACCCGAAACCGATAGCGACGCCCCCACAATACAAGCGCCAATCACGCGCGGAATACGGATATTTCGGATAATTTGGTGGGTATTTTCAGTAGCGTCGTAAGAAAATATCGCGGCGATAACTGTTTGGAAAGAAATATCTGCAGCTCCTATGACTACCGATAAAGTCAAAGCTGTTAGTAGTCCTACAAAGCCAACTAGTAACAGAAAGATAAACCGTTTTTGTTTATTCTTCATTTTTTGACTACTCCTTTTCTAACAATTCATAACTTAAGCAAATTGGATACTCTTTATTAGGAGCAAGTAAAATCTCAGCATCAATTTCAAATGTTTGCGCCAATATTTCCTTGGTCATCATTTCTTGTGGCGAACCTAATGCAATCAACTGCCCACTCTTCATTGCAAGCATCGTATCCGAAAAACGGGCAGCGTGATTTAAATCATGTAAAGCCATTAAAATTGTACGACCTTCTTCTTGATTGAGTTTTTGCAGCAATAAAAGAATTTCCAATTGATGCGCCATATCTAAATAAGTAGTCGGCTCATCTAAGATCAAAATATCGGTGTCCTGTGCCAACGCCATTGCAATAAATGCCCGCTGTTTTTGCCCACCTGATAATTTATCCACCTCTTGTTCAGCGAATTCCGTTAAATTTGTTTCTTCAATTGCCCACGTGATCTTGGCTTTATCTTCGGCTGTCAAACTCCCAAAACCCTTTTGATAAGGAAAACGACCATAGGAAACCAATTCACTAACCGAAATCCCTTCTGGTGTCGTGGAAGATTGTGGCAAGATCGCCAGTTCTTTTGCTAGCTCTTTTGTTGGATACTGTTGAATTTTTTGCCCATCAAGTACAATCGTACCTGCTTTAATTGGCAACAAACGGGCAATTGCTTTAATCATCGTTGATTTCCCACACCCATTCGGGCCAATTAACGTTGTGATTTTCCCTTTATTGATTTCAAAAGATAATTGATGGATAATTTCTGTTTTTTCATAACTAACTGTTACATTTTCAATTGTAAAATTCCCCACAAACTGACGCTCCTCTCTAATTGATAACCATTCTCACCAAAAACATATCCTCTAAATTATAGGGGATGTCAAAATAAATAGCAACCATAAAAAAGATTGACAAAATAATCACAATAAGTGATAATGATAATCGTTATCACTCAAATTACAAAGGAGAAAAAAATGAAAAAGAAATGGTTTGTTCTAACACTCTTATTTGCTACTCTTTTCGTAGCAGGTTGTACCAATAAAGAAAATTCAACAAAAGATCAATCGTCCAAGAAAACAAGTGCTGCAACAACACAAACACTCACAGATGCAATGAAGCATAAAGTAACGGTTCCTTTAAAACCGAAAAAGGTGATCGCTTCATACTTAGAAGATTATTTAGTTTCATTAGACATTACACCTGTCGCACAATGGTCTGTAAAAGATGCTTCTTCCACGCAAAACTATTTGCAAAAAGAATTAAAAGATGTGCCAACAATTGATTATTCTTTGCCTTTCGAAGCTGTTACAAGCTTTGATCCCGATTTACTTATTATTGGCTCTAGCGCAACTGTTGAAGGTGGTAAATATGCGCAATACAAAAAGATCGCGCCAACTTACGTGATCGATGAAACAGCTTCTTGGCGTGATAAGATGCTTGAAATCGGCAAAGTAGTAAACAAAGAGAAAGCCGCTAAAAAAGTTTTGGCTGATTACGATAAAAAAACCGCAGCAGCAGAAAAAGAAATTAAAAAGAAAGCAGCAGGGAAATCCGCTGCCGTCATTTGGATTACCAATAACTCTGCCTTCATGGTCAGCGATACCGCTGCCAGCGGCGCTCTTCTATATAATGAATTAGGCTTAGAAGTGCCTAATTTGACAAAAGAAATTTCTAAGACCGCAACTGCTGATTGGTCGGCAGTTTCACTTGAAAAGCTAGCTGGATTAGATGCTGACTATTTATTCGTAGTTAACAGTGATACTAGTCCCGCAATGCTTCAAGATGATATTTGGAAAAATATTCCCGCTGTTAAAAATGGCAATGTCTTCGAATTTGGCCCCGAAACAAGCTGGCTGTATTCCGGACCAATTGCTTATAACCAAATTATTGATGATGTGCTTGATAGCTTGGATAAATAATAACAGAGTAAAAACTGCCGAATCAATATTCGGCAGTTTTTTTAATTTAAACGTTCAATATATTCCTGTCCTATTTCATTGGCATAAAGCGTCATAACTTTATTCCAGTATTCTCCTGTTGGATCTCCTGCCTGCGCAAAGTAGGCTTTCATTTTTTTAATTTGATCTTCCGTCAAACGTTGATCGAGCGCTTGACCTGCGTTGGTCAGATAAATCTTCTTACTTCTGCGATCGCGTTCATTTGGTTTGGTCATCAGCAAATTCTTTTTCAGTAAGTCCTGCATGGGAACATTTAGCGCTTGCTTGCTAATTCCTAAAACTTCTAACAATTCATTCACTGTCAAACCCGGCATTTTTCCGACAAAAAATAAAATACGTCGATGCGTTTTGCGCAGCTGATATTTTTCAACTACGTCATCTGCATGTTTCGTAAATGCCCGATACGCAAAATAAAACAATGCCAATTCTTTATCAAAATTCATTGGTTCCTCCGCCATAAATGTCCCTCTTTATTTTACTTATTAGCTTATTATACCATACATAAAATTGGAAACAAGAAAATATAGGTCAATTACATTGACTTATATTTCAAGTGAGTTTATACTACATTTGTACTTAATTTAAGGAGGGGAATTATTTTGTATACTGTAGGAGATTATTTGTTAGATCGTCTAAGTGAATTGGGCATGAAAGAAATTTTTGGTGTTCCAGGCGACTATAATTTAAAGTTCCTTGATCACATTACGGCTCATCCTCACTTGAAATGGATTGGCAATGCCAATGAATTAAATGCTGCTTATATGGCGGATGGCTACGCACGTACCCAAGGTATTTCGGCCTTTGTTACGACTTTTGGTGTCGGTGAGCTAAGTGCTGCTAACGGTATTGCTGGCAGTTATGCAGAGCAGGTTCCTGTAATCGAAATTGTCGGTTCACCCAAATTAAGTGTCCAAAAAGCAGGGAAATTAATGCATCATACATTAGGTGATGGTGATTTTAAGCATTTCGAACGTCTTCATCAAGAAATCACTGCAGACATTGCTAGTTTGACTTTTGACAATCCTACGGCAGAAATTGACCGTATTTTACAGGTAGTCGTCCAAACCAAACGACCGGTTTATATTAATCTACCCATTGACGTTGCAGAAGCAGAAACCACGCGCCCAATTTATCCTTTACAAACGCCTAAAAAAACAACTACGGTGCAAGAAAAAGCGCTGGTAAAACAAATAGAAACAGCTTTTCAGCAAGCAAAAAGCCCATTAGTTCTTGTTGGCAATGAAATTCTAAGCCACCATTTAGAAAAAGAATTGAACACCTTTATTCAGCAATACAATTTGCCGATTGCAACTCTATCCATGGGAAAAGGCGCCATGAACGAGGAAGACTCCCATTTTATTGGGACGTATGCCGGATCGCTAACCGCAGAGCCATTGAAAACCAGAGTCGATCAAGCCGACTTCTTATTATTAGTAGGTGTAAAATTAACAGATTCGATTACGAGTGCCTTTACTCATGGTTTTTCCGAGCAGCAAGTGATTTCAGTCGGAACAGATGAAGTTAGAATTTTTGGCAATAAACAGGAAGGTCTCTACTTGCCTACGGTTCTATCTGAGCTGTCCACTATCGAATATGACGGTTACACTGGTACTTTTCTCCCCGTTAAGCGTGTTGACTCTTTTATTCCTTCAAGCGCTGCTTTAACTCAAAAACGCTATTGGCAAGCAATGGAAACTTTTTTTGAACCAGAAGATATATTTGTTGCAGAACAAGGAACCTCCTTTTTCGGTGGCTTTTCAGTTCCATTAAAAGCGCGGATGAAGTTTATGGGGCAACCTCTTTGGGGCTCAATTGGTTTCACTTTTCCAGCAACGATTGGCAGTCAAATTGCACGGCCACAAAGCCGGCATATTCTCTCAATCGGGGACGGTTCCTTGCAATTAACAATTCAAGAAATGGGGCTGCTCTTGCGTGAAAAAATTGCGCCAATTATTTTTGTCATCAATAACGACGGTTACACAGTGGAGCGTCAAATTCACGGAGCGAAAGAAAGTTACAATGACATTCCCATGTGGAATTATGAGAAACTGCCGTTGGTATTTGGCGGCAATGAAGACACGGTTGTGACACATAAAGTCCTGACTGAAAAAGAATTACTCGCTACCATGACAGAAGCGCGTAAAGATACACATCGACTTCACTGGATCGAAGTTGTGATGTCTGCACAAGATTCACCTGAACTATTAGTGAAAATGGGCAACCTCTTTGCTAAACAAAATACTTAGTCCAGAAACAATCTCTCAATTTTTGGGAGATTGTTTTTGATTGCTCTATTGCTAAGCGATAAGCAACGTTTAAGCAAAAAATACTAAAAATCAGGACAAAAGTTAATCTCTAAACAAAGAAAAAAATTTTCAAACAATACAAAAAAAGCCTATTCCCTTAAATCAGGAATAGACTTCATGATTAATAAATTATGCTTCTTGCGCTACTGGATAAACAGAGACTTGCTTTTTGTCGCGGCCCTTACGTTCAAAACGTACGACACCGTCTACTTTTGCAAATAACGTGTCATCTCCACCAATACCAACATTTACGCCTGGATAAATTTTTGTACCGCGTTGACGATATAAAATCGATCCGCCTGTAACCGTTTGTCCATCTGCACGTTTCGCGCCAAGACGTTTGGATTCTGAGTCACGACCATTAGAAGTCGAACCGCCACCTTTTTTGTGGGCGAATAATTGTAGATTCATTTTCATCATAACTGTGCACCTCCTCTAGCTGTTTGAATTGTTTCCATATGAATAAATTCTGAGTTTTCTATTTCAATCGACTTTAAGCCTAAAAGCAGACTTTCTAGTAATATTTGAGCAATGTTCATTTGTTCTTGCGTAATGTCTTGTAAAATTTCGACATAGAGATAGCCACCTGCATCTTCTTTTGAATCTACAATAGGTTCAAATCCTGCTAAAGAGTCAATACTATTAATCGCATTAATTGCTAACGCAGAAACTCCCGCACAGACAATATCACTACCATAAGGTCCTGCTTCTGCATGACCTTTTAATTCAAAAGATACAACACGTCCTGCTTCATTACGTTTGAAGACACTTTGAATCATGTCAAATCCCTCTTTCTTAAGAAAACCTAGGCATTAATTGTGTCAATGACAACTTTTGTATAGGGTTGACGATGACCTTGTTTACGATGAGAATGTTTTTTTGGTTTGTATTTAAATGTTACAACTTTCTTTTGTTTTCCGTGTTTTTCAACAGTTCCTTCAACAGTTGCTCCAGCGACGGTTGGGGTTCCTACCTTCGTAGTTTCTCCACCAACTAAAATCACTTCATCAAATACTACTTTTTCGCCAGCTTCTACGTCTAATTTTTCGACGTAAATTACTTGACCGACTTCAACTTTCACTTGTTTTCCACCTGTTTTTACAATTGCGTACATGCTTGTTAAGCACCTCCTTATATTCATAGACTTAGACTCGCCTTCATAAGTGACAATTCACATTGTGCTTCTAACTTATTTCGTGCGGTTGTAGCTGTGGTGCCCACAATTACAACAGTATTATCATACCAAAACTATGATTAGAAGTCAATTTTATTTAAAATGAGTATCCTTTTTCTTTCCAATTGCTTCTAAACAAAGAAATCCGTATAATAAAGAAGAATCAGCTAAAGGAGAAGATAACGTTGCAAAATGAAATGATGAGACGACCGGTTGTCAAACAAGAAATTGTCGACATGATGCGTCGTAGCCAAAAGAAAATCCCCGGAGAACTGGGAAAAATAGAACAAACTGCGAATCAAGCAGGTGTTCCAATCATCCCACATGAAACAGTCGTATTTTTACAATTTTTACTCGGACAACTTCAACCACAAAATGTGTTAGAAATCGGCACAGCGATTGGCTTTTCGTCAAGCCTGATGGCCAATATATTAGGCGAAAATGCGAAAATTACTACGATTGATCGGTTTGATGTGATGATCGAAAAAGCAAAGCAGACCTACCAGCACTTAAATCTAGCTGAACAAATCACCTTGCTAGAGGGACAAGCTGCAGAAATTTTGCCAACATTAGAGGGACCTTATGAGTTTATCTTTATGGACAGTGCAAAAGCAAAATATATCGAATTTTTACCTGAATGCTTGCGTTTATTAAAAACAAAAGGCGTTCTGATGATTGATGATGTCTTTCAAGGAGGAACTATTTTAGAACCAATTGAAACGATCCCCCGAGGCAAACGCGCGATCCATCGTAAGTTAAACGAACTATTAGATGTCGTACTTACGCACCCAGATTTAACTTCTTCGCTGCTACCTTTAGGCGACGGTGTTCTACTTATTACCAAAGAAAAAGAAACAATTGAGCTACCGCAAAAAAATAATAACGAGTAATATCTTCCTTATTCTGCATAAAGAAAGCTCACTCTATGGAAATTTCTATAGAGTGAGCTTTCTTATTTACGCTGTTCCATAATTAGCGCAACCGCTTTTTTTGCAAAAGAATGGACTTCTTCTGGTTGGTATTTTTTGACCATAATTGAAAGGATGGGTACTCCTTGCGCGAACTTGAAAAGCTTGGCTTGTTTAACTGAGCTAGGTCGTTCTACTCCATAAAGAAGAAACGGACGGAAAATCATTGTTTGCGAATTTTTTGCTTGAAAGATTTGTTCGGCTTTTCTCTTTGATTCAAGGTATTTTTTGCCAATTATTGGCGGACCTGTTTGGGCAGAAAGGAACACAACTTTGGAAATCTTCGCTTCATTTGCTGCTTGAGCAACGATGCGAGCACTTTCAACAATCATTCTCTCATAGGTAAGCTGCTCCCGCTTATCTTCCCATAAAATCCCTACTAAATGGACTAGAACAGTGCAATTTTCTAACTCCTTTTTCCAATCTCCCGCTAAAAATAGATCTCCTTGAACCCAATGCATGTGCGCACTTTCAGCAAGAATCGGGATAATTTTTTGCGGTTTGCCATGAAAAGAAACAGAAGTTACGTGGTCACCATTTGCAATAAACGCTTCACAAAGCGCCTTGCCTACAAAACCAGAACCGCCAATTAAAACAACTTTCGCCATGCTGAAAACTCCCTCTTTAAAAATTTCTGCTTGCAACGATGCTGCTTGCAAGTAAAATACGCCAAAAGATCACACTTTTCTGAATGCTATTTTTTACAGTGTAAGGCTCTGATTGATTTCCAACCATGCTAAGGGAATCTTTTCGTCTGTTGCAGCCTGACGCAATTCAGTTGTATTGATTGTAATTTCTGGAAAAGTATTAAAATGGACAGGCAATAATTGGCGGGCCTGCAGTAATTTGAACGCTTTAAGCGCATCTGTTACTCCCATTGTATATCGATCACCCACAGGCAAAATCGCCAAATCAAGTACATAGTCCGCAGCAATTAACTTCATATCGCTAAACAAGCACGTATCGCCAGCATGATAAATTGCTGTTGTTTGGTTGCTCAAAACCACACTTGCTGGCATTCCTGCATACTGTTGGTTGCCCGCTTGGTCAATATAGCCTGTTCCGTGAAAAGCGGGATAAAACTTGAGATGAATCGTTTTAAAAGCATAGCTTCCTCCCAAACCCAATGGAACAAATTGATCATAGCCTGTATCGACCGCCAAACAACGGCATAACTCTGGTACAGCAACGATTGGCGCTTGATTACGTCTAGCAATCGCGACCGCATCTCCGACATGATCCCCGTGTCCATGCGTTAAGACAATCAAGTCCGCTTGCAGTTCAGTAAATTTTTTTTTCTGCAACGGATTGCCACTCAAAAAAGGGTCAATGAGCACACTTGTATCTTGCTCTTCCACTAAGATACAAGAATGACCTAAATAACTAATTTTCATCTTTTTTTCTCCTTTGTCTTTTCTTTATCAAAAGAATAAAAGCTCCGATTGCTTTCATTATAACAAAACTAGACAGAAAACCAGTCTCACAGCTCTTCG
Organism: Lactobacillales bacterium; assembly: GCA_015654945.1. Taxonomy (GTDB): domain Bacteria; phylum Bacillota; class Bacilli; order Lactobacillales; family Vagococcaceae; genus JAATGB01. The sequence goes on from JAATGB010000130.1 coordinate 9,015, forward strand.
CTTTTTTCTTATAAATTGATTATCTAGGCTAATATCAAGCCTTGGAATCATTTCCAATTAACTAGTCGGCCATTGCTGATTTGTGTCGTTTGCATTTGCTTACTTTTTAAAAATATCTTCGCACTCTTTTCATGTAGTTAATGTATGATGTTCCAAATGTTTCTCTACACCAACGTTCTTCTGAAAGAATGATCCAATGAGCGGAAAGCTGGAAAACTAGTACGAAGAGAAAGAGAACAAGCGATTGTGTCAGTAAAGACCAGCTTAAAAAATAGAGACAGTACGCAACATACATCGCATTTCGACTCCAGTGATAAATTCCTCGCTGGCTAAATCCAGTAGGATCAGGTCG
>JAATGB010000046.1 GCA_015654945.1 Lactobacillales bacterium
AAAATAGTAAATGAAATATAGCCTGTTAAATAACGAATTGTTAAAGAATGTGCTATACTAGAGCTAATTAGAGAAAGCGGGTGTTCAAATGAGTGAGATGTTAGTGGTAACAACCGAAAATATTCCGGGTCAAGAATATGAAGTAATTGGAGAAGTGTTTGGTCTAACCACACAATCCAAGAATGTTTTTAAAAACATTGGCGCAGGTTTTAAGAATATTGTGGGTGGTGAAATTCGTGCGTACAGCGAAATGCTAGAGGAATCACGTGATATCGCAATCAGCCGTTTACGTGAAAATGCTGCTAAAGTAGGCGCAGATGCCGTTGTAATGATGCGTTTTGATTCTGGCTCGATTGGAACGGATATGCAATCAGTCGCAGCCTATGGAACTGCCGTTAAATTTATTTAGTCTTTTTCACAACTGCTTCGCTCAGAATTAAATAGAACATCTCGATTTTGCCTTTTGATTGGTTTTTGCCGACCTCATTTTAGGGTATTTCGAGGTGTTTTTTCTCTTGTTATGCATAAAAAATGTCAGTGATTTCTCACCAACTTCTTAAAGGATAACGTCTTTTTTTGTTACAGAATGTTAGCTACCTATTATTTGTTGCTTAAGCAACACTTGTTTGCTACAAACATAAGAATGATAATTAGAAAAAACAACCCACAATTTGCTTGGAAAATTATTTGATTTCCAAAAAGAAAAATAGCTTGCTTTTTCTTTTTTTATCGTTATAATTTCTTATATAGAAAAGGAGGGTTCCTATGACTGAAATGAAACCCTATGGAACAGTGCTCATTAAAGCAGCGAAGATTATGGATTATCTAGAAGCACAACCAGATCAAAGCCTGCAGACAATTGCTAAGGCGACGAACATGACCGCTTCAACGACGATTAAAATTTTGGATACATTGGTCATGATTGGCTATGTTCAAAAAGATAAAGATAAGACCTATCGTTTAGGTGCAAAACTAATTCGTTACGCGAATAAAAGTATCGAGCAAATTGATTTGGCAGAAATTACCTTGCCTTACTTAGAAGAGTTGCAAAAAACGATTGATGAAACGATTCATTTGGGTATCTTAAATGATAATGAAATTTTGTATATTAATAAGTTAGAGCCCAAAAATCAAACGATTCGTATGTCATCAAAGGTGGGCATAACTCGTCCTTTATATAACTCGGCGATGGGGAAAGCGGTGTTGGCTGAGTTTTCAGCAGAAGAGGTTGGACAATATTTAGCCACGCATACATTGGTTCCATATACTGAAAATACGATTACAAATCCCTTGCGTTTGGCGAAGGAGTTAGATGTTGTTCGTGAAACAGGTGTGGCATATGATGATGAGGAAGTGGAAAGTGATATTTTTTGTACGGGTGTTTCTTTGAAAAAAGCGGCGCAGATTGTTGGTGCGTTTAGTGTGAGTATGCCGAAATATCGTTTAACAAAGGAATCAAAGCAGCTAATTAATGAAGCTCTTTTGCAAACAAAGCAAACGATTGAAAAAATGTTAGCGTAAAGTAAGATGCAAATACAGGAAAAGCTGTATTTGTTTTTTTTGCTTTATTTTGTAAAACCGTTTGCATTTTGTGATTTTCTATGTATAATGAAGATATAAATTTCTTAATAATAAATATATATTTCCAAATAAGAAAAGAGGGATTTCTTTGAAACGAGTAACCATTCTTCAAAGATTGGAAAATGCAGGTGTCATTGCGGTCGTGCGTGGTCAGACAAAAGCAGAAGCAGTGCAGGCAAGTCATGCGGTCATCAAGGGTGGAATGAAGGGAATTGAGTTGACGTTTACAGTTCCGAATGCAGATGAAGTGATCCGAGAATTAGTCGCTGCTTATCAGGAAGATCCTACGATCGTGATCGGTGCAGGCACGGTTTTAGATGCGACCACAGCTCGCTTAGCGATTATGGCAGGGGCCGATTATATTGTAAGTCCAAGCTTTGACGAAGAAACAGCGACCATTTGCAATCTGTATCAAATTCCTTATATACCGGGATGTATGACGATTACGGAAATGAAAAAAGCGTTAAAAAGCGGCGCAGATATTATTAAGCTTTTTCCTGGAAGCGCGTATGATCCAAGTATTATTTCTGCCTTTAAAGCGCCCATGCCGCAATTAAATATTATGCCAACAGGCGGTGTAAGCTTAGAAAATATGGCAGATTGGTTTCATGCAGGTGTGATTACGGTTGGTGTTGGGGGAAACCTATTAGCACCGGCAGCAACTGGTGATTTTGCCAAAGTCAGTCAAATAGCCGCGAAATATATGGCAAAATTTCACGAGATTAAAGGAGCTTAATTATGGGAAAAGTGGTAACGCTTGGCGAAATAATGCTGCGTTTGTCGACGGATACCGGAATTCGGCTGGCAGAAGCCGAAACGTTTCATGCGCACTATGGCGGTGGCGAAGCCAATGTGGCGATTTCGTTAGCAAATTACGGACATGATGTGACCTTTGCCAGTAAGGTCCCTGCTAATAATTTGGGAATGGCGGTAAAAAGACATTTACAGCGGTATGGTGTCTCTACGGAGGCTTTGTTGGTTGGTGGCAATCGCTTGGGCACGTACTATTTGGAAACGGGAGTTGGAGAGCGCGGTGCTAGTGTGATCTATGATCGAGTTGGCTCTAGCTTTGCCCAGATGGAAAAGCTAGAATGGGATCTGGCGAATTTGTTCAAAGGAGTCGCTGTTTTTCATGTTTCGGGGATTACGCCCGCCCTTTCCTTAAAATGGCAAGAACTTACAATAGAGCTCATTCGTTACGCGAAAAAAGCTGGCTGTAAAATTAGTTTTGACAGCAATTACCGTAAAAAGCTTTGGAGCCAAGAAGCGGCAGGGGCAACGATGCGTAAAATTTTACCCTATGTCGACTATTATTCAGCGGGAAAACTGGATGCACTTTATTTGCTTGGAATTGCGCCCATAAATAATCAAAGTAAACCAGAAGAGTTAAGTTATTATTATCAAGAGATCCAACGGCTTTTCCCGACTATTTCTGTTTTGTATTCGACAAAACGTCGCGTACGTTCTGCGAGTGCAAATGATCTGGTTGGCACGTTGTGGATGAATCAAAAGTATTATGAATCAAACTGTCATGAAATCAATCCGATTGTGGATCGAGTTGGCGGTGGAGATGCGTTTACAGGTGGGATTTTGCATGGAATCTTGCAACAACAGGAACCGCAAGCAATGGTTGATTTTGCGACTGCAGCTTCTGCAATGAAGCATACAGTTCAGGGAGATTGTAACCCATTTAGCCAGCAGGAAGTCGCTGATTTTTTAGCAGCAGATTCAGGAAAGATAAATAGATAGGAGTAGGTAATTATGCAAAAGATGGAAACACGATACACACATAGTCCTGAAGATATTCGTTATTATTCAACGGAGCAATTACGGAAGGAATTTTTGGTCGAAAAAATTTTTATAGCGAGAGAAATTAATTTAACCTATACCCATAATGATCGCATGATTTTTGGAGGTGTTACGCCCGCTGAAAAAGCATTGGAAATTCAGCTGGACAAGGAATTAGGTGTCGATTATTTCTTAGAACGTCGCGAATTAGGTGTGATTAATATTGGTGGCGCAGGCTTTGTTGAGATTGACGGAAAAAAAGAACCAATGAAAAAACAAGATGGCTACTATATTGGTAAAGAAACCAAGCATGTCATTTTTTCTTCAGAAGATGCTCAAAATCCAGCTAAATTTTATATCAGTTCTACGCCCGCACATCATAAATATCCCAATGTCAAAATTAGCATTGATAAAATTGTTCCAATGGAAACAGGGGAACCTTTGACGCTAAATAAAAGAAAAATTTATCAATATATTCATCCAAATGTGTGTGAAAGCTGTCAATTACAAATGGGGTATACTATTTTAGAACCGGGCAGCGCCTGGAATACGATGCCGTGCCATACGCATGAACGTCGAATGGAGGCCTATGTGTACTTTGATCTAGCAGCGGACAATCGCATTTTTCATATGATGGGCAAACCGGATGAAACCAAGCATGTTGTTTTGGGGAATGAACAAGCGGTAATTTCTCCAAGCTGGTCCATCCATTCAGGAATTGGTACCAGTAATTACTCATTTATTTGGGCAATGTGTGGCGAAAATATTACGTATACGGACATGGATATGGTTCCGATGGATGCATTGAAATAAAAAAAAGAAAGCGGGAATAAAAATGGATTTTACAATGAATGATTTTCGTTTAGATGGAAAAATCGCTTTGGTAACAGGGGCTGTATATGGGATTGGCTTTGAAATTGCTAGCTCACTCGCAGCAGCTGGTGCGACAATTGTTTTCAATAACTTGAATCAAAAATCAGTTGACGAAGGATTAGCAAACTATAAAAAAGCGGGAATTGACGCCAAAGGATATGTCTGTGATGTAACCAATGAAGCGGAAGTACAAGCCATGGTTAAACAAATTAAAGCTGAAATTGGTGTGATTGATATTTTGGTTAACAATGCGGGAATTATTAAACGAATTCCGATGGTGGATATGTCTGCTGCTGATTTCCGCCAAGTGATTGATGTCGATTTGAATGCGCCGTTTATTGTTGCGAAAGCAGTTATTCCAGACATGATTGAAAAAGGGAGCGGTAAGATCATTAATATTTGTTCGATGATGAGTGAGCTTGGACGTGAAACGGTGAGTGCCTATGCAGCGGCAAAAGGCGGTTTGAAAATGTTAACGAAAAATATTGCCTCAGAATATGGACAATACAATATTCAATGCAATGGCATTGGCCCTGGCTATATTGAAACCCCCCAAACAGCTCCTTTGCGGGAACCAGGTCACCCATTTAACGAATTTATTTTAGGCAGAACGCCGGCTAATCGTTGGGGGAGCACGGAAGATTTAGCGGGTCCAGCAGTCTTCTTGGCTTCAAAAGCATCTGATTTTGTGAATGGTCATATTTTATATGTCGATGGTGGGATCCTCGCTTATATTGGCAAACAACCTTAAACGGATTCAGCTTCAGAAAAAATAAAAAACGAAAGAGCCGTTCTCTTAGCGTTAGCATAAAAACTAGCGTGGGAGGTCGGCTTACATTTTTTGGGTATATTTTACCCAATTTTACGGTATTGGCTAGGTGTTAATCCAGTGTTTTTTTTAAATAAACGACTAAAATAGGCGGAATTTTCTAAGCCAATATCGATTGCAATTTCTTTAATGGATGTATCTGAATAACGCAGTAAATTCTTTGCGTATGAAATTTTTTTATTGATTTGATATTTAATTGGTGGCAAACCAATATATTTTGAGAATTCTTTGGTTAATTGAAATTTATTAATATGGTAAATTTGTTCTAATTGTTCTAAGGATAAATTTTCTTTAAAATGTCGATCAATGTAATCCTTCATCCGTAAAATATGTGTAGGGATGGCTTTGTAGGTAAAATCTTGTTGGTATTTTTGTAAAAGTAATTCATTCAGTAATTGGTGAATAAGCACGGAAGAATGGTAATCTGTCTGTGCATTTTGTTGCGCTTGCAAGAGGAGCAATTGCTCCATAATCAGGTGGATAGGATTGTTTTCAGGTAAGTTTGTTGTTTGGAAAATCGGCAGTTGATTTTTGCTGAATTCTTGATAAAAAGCAGCTGCATTTCCACCAGAAAAATGTACCCAGTCCATTTCCCATGGTTCATCACTTATCGTTTTGTAGTATTGATATTCTAGGCAATCGATGAAAAAAAGAGTGCCTGGCTCTAAGAGATAGTGCTGATTTTTATAGAGTAATTCACCTCGACCACGTAATGTGTATTTGATTAAGTACGACGGCAAATGTTCACGCTCCGTGAAATAGGGTTTGGAGGCTTTAAAATGACCAATTTCTTGAAGATAATAAAAAAGAGATTGGCTTTTTTGTGTGGGGGTTAAAATAGAGCGTTTGGAGTCCTTTGACCATGAATGATCCGCTTTTTCCCAATAGTTCATTGTTCTTTTCCTTTCTACCAAGATAGTGCAATTATATATCAAAATAGTGTGATGTAAAAGAGGG
>JAATGB010000011.1 GCA_015654945.1 Lactobacillales bacterium
AGAAGGAATTTCCGAAAATTGTTCCTCAAATTTTGGGTAAATTTCGGCTTATTTCCGAAAGAGTTGCTTCTGTCCCACCGTTTATTCGTGTTTCAAGGGACTGAGATATAGCTCAATGAGTTATGTCTCAGTCCCTTTTTTGCTGCAAAAATGAAAAATAGCGGATTCTGTTAAAAAAATTTTTTATTTCTGATTTTTGCGGAATCCAGTTTTATAATATGATAGAATGAAAGAGATAAGGAAACCCATCTGTTTCGCTGAATGATTGATAAAAAGGAATGTGAAAAATGACTGAAAAAGAAAACGACACGAAAAAAATAACACCTGAAACCGACAAACAACAGGCAGAAAACCCTTCTTTATTAGAAGAATATATGCGTGCGCATCAACACCCTTCAAAGGGAAAAAAAGGCGAACAAAAAGAAGAGCAACAAGCGAAAAACGAATCAAGCGAAAAACAACCAGATAAAATCGACCAATCAGGAAAATCTACCCAGCAAGAAACAAACCAACTGATCTCAAACGTAAGTAAAGAAGAAGTACCCGATTCTACTGCTGAAAAATCAGAAAAAAACCAACAACCGGTTTTTGATGAAATTGAGATGGTCACAAATGCAGAACAAACAACAGAGGACAAAGGTTCTGAGGAAACAATTCGTTCGAATTCAAATAAGTTGAAATCCAAATCAACAAAACGCACTGTAACTATTTTACTAGTATTGGCTGTAGTCGCGGTTGTTGGAATTGCGTATTATCAACAATGGCAAACAAAAAACACACTTGCACAACAAAAAACAGAGCGAGTAGCAGCGGAAAAAATTTTGGCAAGCTACTATAGTGATGAGGAACAACTTTTCCCTAAAACCGCTCAAACGGAAAAGGGTTTTAAAAAACTGACACAGGCTGTTGCCAAGACTAAAGAACAAGAAAATACACATGATAAATTAGTAAAACAAGTCAAACAATTAAAAACGAAAACAAAACAAGTAGCTGCAGTTAACCAATTATTTACACAAGCTGTGATAACGGATGATCAGTATAAAGCTGGTTTATTAAAAGCAGACACACCAATTACAGTTGCGAAACGATCTGAAAAAAATGCTTTTGATAAAATGGTGAATCAAGCGCTAACCGAAGCTGAAAATCAATACAAGCAATTGCAAACGGCAAAAGCAAAAGTCAAAGCTGTATATGATGGGGAAAAAGTCACCGATGCCGCTACTCGAGATGCGTACAATCAAGCAAAAACCGAAGTGGACAAAATTAAAAATCAAGATTTGAAAACGAACATAGGGACTGCTTTAGTACAGGTAAACGAGGAACTCACAAAAAAAGAAACAGCTGCGAAAGCAAAAGCAGAACAAGAGAAACAAGCCGTTGCTGAGAAAGAAAAACAAGCAGCCGAAGCCGCAACGGCGACGAAAGCGGCAGCCACGACAAGTAATGATCCGACAAAAACGTCGATTATGACACCTAACCAAACACAAATTGCCGATACAAACAATGCTGCGTGGTCTTGGAATGAGGGAATTATGAACAAAGTAATTGCGACTTGTATTCAGCGTGGCTATATTGTCTCTGGGGGCTACACTTTACAAAAAAATAGCATCGTCAATGGTGAAGGCTACTATGATTTGTATGCGACTAATCTGGATTCTCAACTATTAAAAAGCTATAAAGCAGAACAGTTGCCGGTCTATCTCGTTACCATTAATTGTAAAACTGGCTGGTTCCAAGGAAGAGGTCCCAAATAAATAAGAGAAAAAGCAGTCTATCCAGCTCGTGACTTCAAAAGCTTAGCGGTGCGAAGAAAGGTGTTGAGGATTTTGAATTATTTATCGGTTGAAGAAAATAAAATACTTAGTGAGATAGAAGATTATGTCCGCCAAAAACTAGCCACTGATGTTACTGGACATGGCTTTGATCATATCAAACGAACGGTTTTGTTAACCGAGAGAATAGCGTTAACAGAACCGCAGGCTGATCTATTTACTTGCTTAGTAGGTGCTTATTTGCACGATGTAATTGATGATAAAGTCGTTGCCAATGTTCGTGAAGCAAAGCAAGAATTACGAGCGTTTTTGACAGAAGTAGGACTTACTGAAACCAGAATTACAGCGGTTTTTTTGATCATTGAAAATATTTCGTACAAAGCAAGCTTGGATGCAAAAACCCCCGAGCTAACGATTGAAGCAAAAGCAGTTCAAGATGCAGATCGAATCGAAGCGATTGGCGCCATTGGCATTGGTCGAACTTTTTACTATGGCGGATTAAAAGGACATGCTATCTATAATGCAGCGATTCCACCACGTCAGGTCTCTGAATTGACCTCCGAAAATTATCGCACAAACGAAGGAACAGTCATCGACCATTTTTATGAAAAGCTTATTCTCCTGTATGATCAGTTGCATACGGAAAAGGGTCGAGAGATTGCCCAGCCTAGGCATGAATTTTTGCTTCAATTTATTGAAGAATTTAAGCTGGAATGGGAAAATGAAAAGCAATAAGAAAGAAGTTCGTTTCTTATTGCTTTTTTTAGTAGATTAGATTTGTGCAGTAAGTTTTTTAGTATATCGAAGGACACTGACGAGATTGATACAGACAAAAATTGCGGTTACCAAAAATACATAGCGGTAATCAAAATATCCTGCGACAAGCGAGCCAACAATTGGTCCGACAACCGCACCTAAAGACTGCGCTGATTGATTGTAACTAAAAATACGACCGGTCACATCACTAGGGGTAAATCTCATCAAAATTGCCTGAACACTTGGAACCAATGCCGCATCTGCAAGACCCATAATAAAGCGAAGCGCGACCATTTGCCAGATATTTGTGACAAAAATCATGGGAATAAAGACAATAAAAGAAATCACCAAACCACCTAATAAGATTTTTTGCGTGCCAATTTTATCTCCTAGAATCCCAAATCGTGGGGCTGCTAATAAAGTGGCGATGCCAGAAATTGAAGCCACTACGCCACTCATCAAGGTTATATTACCCGATTGATGCATGATTTCACGAACATACAAGCTCAGAATAGGACTAATCGACATATTCGTCAGTTGAATCATGAAGGTGGTCAAAAACATCCCCAAAATCAAATTCCGATAAGGAAGCTTCGCAAATATACCGGGACTATTTTTGATATCCGTCTTTTCTATAGGTATAAAATCTTCTTTAACAAAAAATAAAGCCAATAGGAAAACCAAGAGCAGAATGATTCCAGTAATAAAAAATGTGGTGCGATAGCCAGTTGCTTGAACAATGCCGCCACCAATAATGGGACCTAATAATGTTCCGCCGACAGTACCTGTTGCCAGAGTACCTAATACTTTTCCAGAATATTTTTTGGGAGTAGCCGTTGCGATCAGAGCAGTCGAATTGCTGGTAAAGCCAGAAAATAAACCTAATAACATTCGTAAGGCTAATAATTGCCACACCTGCGTAACAAAACCCATTAGGAATATCGAAATTCCCATGCCCACTGCCGCGCGTAAAAGCATTAATTTGCGTCCTTTTTGATCTGCTAAGCGCCCCCACAATGGTGAAACAATTGCTGTGATGAGATAGGTGCTAGCAAATACAAGCCCACTCCACAAATTTAGCGATTGTTTTGAAAAGTTCCCCAAAGAATCAATATAAAGAGCCAGAAAAGGCGAAATTAAGCTAGCGCCAACTCCAGTCATAAAACAGCCAAACCATAATACCACTAGATTCCGTTGCCAAACTTCTTTAAAAAAGAACAACGTTTTAATTTTTTGCATCCGTTTACCAGCTTTCTAATAAAGCATTTCTTTTTTTGCTTTCGCAAGTAAAACCGATTTTAATTGGTCATGAAAGTGATTGGCGAAATAGCCTTCTTGGAGATCAAGTGCTGCAGAAAGAGCATAGACATAGAGTGTATATATATGATGCTCGTCGTAAGGAGAGGCACCAACAAATCGTTTACTAATGGGCAAATCTTTAAAACTATCACGCGTGATATAGGCATTGCCACCTTGAACGCCGACGGAGCTTGTTTGACTAAAATTCTCAGGGATATCTGTTACTACAGGAACATTTGTCATTGACCAATGGAGTGCTGGTGCCCCAAATCGTGGAATTACGTTATAGTCAATAAATTCCCAAGCCAAAAATTTCGCTTCATTTGGAATGCCTTCTACCTGAAAAGGCATGGAAATTAACGCGTGTCCTTCGGTTAAATGATGAGGCAGCGCATATTTGCCATGTTTTGGATCAAGTTGATCATTTGCAATAATTTTCATAAATAATGCCTACTTTCTACTAGAGATACATGCATTGTTAATAATAAACTATCGTTCGTAGTTTAGTCAACAATAAACTATTATCCATAGTTTATTTTTTGTGGATATGTTAAAATGAGCTATACGATAGGAGGAGGACGCTAGAATGATCAAAAAAAGAAATCTGACCAAAGAAAAAATCATCACAACAGTCCTTATTTTGGCACAAGAAATTGGCTTACATCATGTTAGTTTTCCAAGAATAGCAGAAAGATTGGAGATTAAGCCCCCCTCCCTTTATAATCATTTTAAAAATATGGATGACGTAAAGGTTGCTACGGCTATTTATCTTTATAAAGAGCTAAATACACAATTAGAAGCGGCTATTGAGAAAAAAAAAGGCGCAGAAGCGATCCAGCTTTATGCCCATGTTTATCGCGATTTTGCTTATGAAAACTATGCTGTATATGAATTACTAAATTGGATGCCGAGTCCTAGAAATAACGATTTATTAACAGTGGCACGGGAATCTTTGCACATTATAAAAGATTTGATCGCAGAGCAAGTATCAAACCAAAAACGTTTGCTGATTATGAGTAGAATTTTTCGGAGCCAATTACATGGCTTTATTACATTGAAACAGCTCGGTTACTTCCAAAAAGCAGAGGTAAGCGATGAGGAAACCTTTGAAACAATGATTGCTGAATATATTATCCAATTGGGCAGAAAAGAGTAGCTACAGCTATGAAAAATTGCTTTTTGCTAACAAAATAAGCTTGTTTGAAGCAGGATACATACCTTCAAACAAGCTTATTTTTTGATGAAAGAAAGGAAAGTAAACTATGCTAGTAATGTAAATGAAAAAACGGTTACAATGTTTTGCCGTTTTTTTTTGCAAAAAGATGTACTAAACTTTTGGAAAAAATGATTTTATAATGAATTTATGAAAGAGGTTACAAAGATGAAAGAACGCACGATGCAACTATTCATAAAATTTTTAACAGCGGATGTCTGTCTACCTGTAACTGAACTCAGTAGAGCATTCCATTGCAGTGAACGTACCTTACGTAATGAGCTTCAGTTAATTAATGCGTACTTAGTTTCGGCAGGTTTGCCAAGAATTAGCAACCATCGTGGGAAAGGCTGGTGTCTCACTTTACCTACCGAAAAACGTGAGTCGCTTATACAGGTACTTAAGAAGGAGGCAAATCAAGAATATTATAATCCGAATGAACGTTTCTTTATTTTACTATTTGAAATTGCCACCACCACTTCGGCGACATTTGCTTATGAGATGGAACAGAAACTACGCGTTTCAAAAAGTACACTAGACGAAGATATGCGAAGATTACGACTTTTTTTGGAGAACTATCGGATAGAAGTCATTAGTTTACCAAAACAAGGAATTATTTTGCAAGGAGACGAGCGTTCGATCCGCACGATGCTTTACGATGCGATTAATCAGAACCTTACCATTGAAAAATTGGTAGCGCCAGCTGCAAATGAAGTCTTTTCCTTTTCAGAGAAGCAAGTATTAAGCTATTTGGACGAAGAAAAGATCAAATTGATTAAGGCTACTTACGAAAAAGTGGTGGAGCAGCCTCAAATTGAACGAAATCATGTCTATTCAAATCAGGTTATTTTACTCATTGCGATTTGGATCAAGCGACTACAGGATGGAAATGAAGTGCAGCGTAGTCAGCAAAAAAGGATTGAATTAAAAGCAAGACAGGTAAAAAAATTTTTTGAAGAATTAGCAGAGCAAGGCTCATGGACTTTTCCGGCACACGAGATAAGATATATTTCGTTTATTATTGAATCGTTTAATCCGAAAGATATGACAAACTCTTTTGATTGGGTCGCAGCGCAGCTATTGAGTATCCAATTAATTGAGCATATGGAACATGAAACGGGCTTGCCATTTTCTAAAAGAGCAGAATTATACGAAGGACTATATAAACATATCACAGGTCTGCTTAGTCGGATTAAAAACAATGTTCAAGTCTATAATCCGCTAAAAGAGACCATTCAAGATTCCTATTCAGAAATTTATCAAGCCATAAAAAAATTTACACCAGAGATTGAAAGAGATACCAAAAAGAAACTATCTGAAGACGAAATTTGCTTTCTAACGATTTACTTTTCAACTTCTGAAAGTCAGTTTAACCAAGAAATGTTGTCGTTTTATCAAGCGGTTGTGATTTGCAATCATGGCATTTCAACGGGGAAGCTGCTTGCTGCAAACTTAAAAGAATATTTCAATATTGAAGTGGTTGCGATTTTGAGTTCAGAGGAAATTCCTTTTATTGATAAAGTGGATATCGATCTTGTTTTTACGACGATTCCGCTGCAGTATGATAAAAAGCCACTCTTGATGCTTAATCCGATTTTACGGCCAAATGACAAACGAGTAATTCAACAATTTCTAAATAAAAATCAACAAGCAAAAAGAGTTCTTTCAAAAGAAATCGATGCAACAAAGCTCTTTCAAGATATAGTGGAAATGATTGATAAGAGTGGCGGTGTAATGGATAACAGGCACTACCAAAATTTAATCGCTATTTTTTCAAAACACCAATTGAAATTCGATAAAAGGGAGATTCAGCCAATGCTACAAGACGTATTAAAAGAGTCAGATATCTTGTTACAAGAAACCTGTTCTGACTGGAAAGAAGCCATTACAAAGGTTGCGCAACCATTAGTCAAAGAAAGCATAATTGAACCACGCTATATTGAAGCAATGATCCAATCAGTGGAAGACTTTGGTGCCTATATTGTGATTGGAAAACATTTAGCTTTAGCGCATGCTCGTCCAGAAGATGGTGTGAATCAGCTAGGAGTCAGTGTGATGACTTTAAAGGAAGGGATCAATTTTGGCAACGAAGAAAACGATCCGGTGAACATTATTTTCTGTCTAGCGGCGGTTGACGCATATTCTCATTTAAAAATTATGCGCAGTCTAATTAATTTAATTAATGATGAAGAGAAGTTAGCGGTGCTAGCAAAAGCAACAACGATCACAACATTTTGTGCACAATTATATGAAGAAAAACAAGCAGAAGGAGGAGAGTAACATGAAAAAAATCAGTATTTTGTTTGTCTGTGGTGCCGGTTTAGGTAGTAGCTTTGCCTGTCAGATGTCGACAGAAGATGTGCTCCAAAAATTAGGAGTGGAGGCCAAACTTGACCATAGTGATATTTCGTCTGCGGTATCTGTTAAACCAGATATCATTATGACTGGTCAAAATTTTAAAACACAGTTCGAAAAATTCACTATTGATCCCGCACAAACGACGATTATTTATTTAAAAAATATTGTTTCAAAACCAGAAATTGAAGAAAAACTAGCACCTGTACTGAGAGAAAAAGGAATACTCGCTTAAAAACCAACACAGTAGGAGGAAGAGAAAAATGGGCGTGGTAAATTTTATTATTCAAAACATCTTGACGCAAGCATCGATTACAATTGCACTTATTGCGATGCTAGGCTTGATTTTACAAAAAAAATCAGTCGGTCAGGTGATCTCAGGATCGTTAAAAACACTTTTAGGCTTTCAAGTGTTATCTGCCGGTTCTAGCATTATCGTCAGTAGTTTGACTTATTTTGGCAAAATTTTTACAAAAGGCTTTCACATGCAAGGAATTATTCCATCCATTGAAGCGATTAACGGTCAAGCGATGAATCAATTAGGTCTTGGTCGCGATATTGCCCTGACCTTTTTAGCCATTTTTATTTTTAATATCTTGATTGCGCGTTTTACACCTTGGAAATATATCTTTCTTACGGGGCAAGCGATTCTCTGGATGGCGACAATGACCACTGTTTTTGGCTACGTTTCGGGATTAAGAGGCATTGTATTGATTTTAGTAGGGGGCTTTGTTGGCGGTGTATTTGCAGTTGCAATGCCCGCGATTGCACAACCCTTTGTTCGCAAAATTACGGGTTCGGATGATATTGCTTTAGGACACTTTTGTACAATTGGTTACATTTTTGAAGCAGGAGTTGCCAAGCTTTTTGGTGAAAAGGGTGAAAATAAAAAATCAACGGAAGACATTCAATTACCTGGACAACTAGAATTTTTGCAAGATACGTATCTTTCCCTAATGGTGGTCATGGTACCTTTGTATATCATTACAGCGGCTTTTGCCGGCGCCACTTTTAGCAAAGAATTTGCGGGTGATACGAATTACCTAATGTACGCGTTTTTACAATCGATTCAATTTGTTGTCGGTGTGTATGTATTGCTTTCAGGAGTTCGACTTTTGTTAGGTGAAATTGTACCAGCATTTCGCGGAATTGCCATGAAAATTGTGCCAGATGCCAAGCCGGCTCTTGATTGTCCAGTGCTGTTTCCCTATGCACCAAATGCGGTTATTATTGGATTTATTACGACGACAATTGGAACTGTGATCGCGATGTTTGCTTTGCCAAAATTTGGCTTGGCGATGATCTTACCTGGAATGTTAACGAACTTCTTTGCAGGTGGAACAGCCGGAATTTTCGGTAATGCGGTTGGGGGCAGAAGAGGTGCGATTATTGGCGGAATTTTTCATGGCTTCTTTATTACTTTATTACCAACGTTACTTGTGACTATTTTTAATCAGATGGGCTTTGTTAATGCCACCGCGACTGATGTGGACACCGTTACGGCTGCGCTGCTATATGCATGGATTCTAAGCCCTATTTTAAAAGCAATCTAAAAAGGAGGAAACGCAGATGTTTGGTTTGGGTAAAAAGAAAGGCAAACTGCCGAATGCGGCCAAAGAAGCACAAATGGAACTATCAGCAGAACGCACCGTACAATTAGAGACGGAAATTACACAAAATAAAGAGCTACTGCAACAACATACAAGTAAAAATCAAGCACTGGTTTATGAAAAAATTGGTTTAGCATATAGTGAACTTGGCAAGGTGGAAGAGGCAATTACGGCATTGGAAAAAAGCTTGGAGCAAGAAAAAACGACAGGTAATGGTTACCGTAAATTGTTAAGCTTATATAATCAAAAAAGAGCAATGGCCGCAAAAGCAGGGGATGATTTGGAACTGCAAAAATATTTAGAAAAAATTGATTGGCTTATGCAAATTTCAAAAGACGTAACACGTGGTGTGAAATAAAATTAAGGGAGCGAAAGTTACATGTATACTACATTAAAAGAAGTGACAAAGAAAGCCGAAGCGTTAAATTATACAGTGGGGGCATTTAATACACATAATTTAGAGATGTTACCAGGTATGATTCAGGCTGCCAAAGAACAAGGAGCGCCGATCATTATCCAAACCAGTGTGGATACCGCAAAATATATTGGGCATGAAAATTTGGTAGCAGTTTGTAAATCAATGGCAACCGCAGAAATGGTAGACGTTGTGCTACATTTGGATCATGCACGAGAGTTTGATGATATTAAAGAAGCGATTGACAAAGGTTACACATCGGTAATGTTCGACGGATCGAGCCTGCCCTTTAAAGAAAATATCATGAAGACACAGGCAGTTGTGGCCTATGCTCATGCACGGGGAGTCTCTGTTGAAGCGGAGCTAGGAACGATTGGAGGTACGGAAGAGGGCATTCATGTGGCTGAAAATGATAAAATTTATACAGATCCTAAAGATGCTGTTGAATTTGTCAAAGAAACGGCAGTTGACGCGTTAGCAATTGCTATCGGCACCAATCATGGTCAGTACAAATCAAAAACCGACGTTAATATTCCGTTATTGCAAGAAATCAATGCCGTAGTCGATA
>JAATGB010000126.1 GCA_015654945.1 Lactobacillales bacterium
GGACGTCACTTATTTGGATCACATCAACCCATTAGCACATTCGGATATAAATCCAAAAGCTCCACTTTATCTGTTGTTTTAACGATAGGTGTTTCTTTTTTGGGTTGCTCTTGTGTTTGGCCCTCATCTTTTAGCAGATCATACTCAACCAAGCTGTAAACTTCGATTAGTTTATTTAACTTTTCATCATATTGTGTGTCTGTTGCATACTTTCCGGTTAGAGATTTCGTCGCTTCTTGATAAGTTTGGCTTTCAGTCTTCCAAACACCACGATAAAAGTTGCTATCTCCCGATAATCCTTTTCTTAAAAGCTCCGCATAATCTTCTAACGATTCTTTATAAAAAGGATATTTTCTGAAAGAAGAAGCAATCGTATACAATTTCCCAGTTCCATCATCTTCTTGTGTGGTCATCGTAACAGAACTTCCGCGGTACTCTCCCTTAATTCCAAACAAATTATAATTCGGTGCTGTAGCCAAACCGCTATTCCCCGAACTAGATTCTAAAATTGCTTGCGCAATCATAATAGATGCGTACAAATTATTTTCATGCGCTATTTTGCGCGCATCAGCTCCAATTTTTTGAATAAATTCTGCTGTGGTCTGATTAAATTCAAAATAGATAGGATACTCGTTTTGTTTTGTTTGTTCTAATTCTGGTTCGCTTGTCCAGGAACTTGGTTTTTCTGGTTGAACAGATAAAACAGGCACTTTTTTTGCGGATGAATTAGTTGTTTTCTCCTCTTTTTTGCTATTTTCGTTACCCTTTGGTACCGTTGGAGTCGTGGATGGTTCTGTTTCTTGCTCCTGCGTGTTTTCTGTGGTTTCACTTACTTGATCTTCCGTAGAATTGGTCGTATCATTTTGTTCCGTAATGGTTTCTTCTGTTTGGTTTGTAGCACTTACCTCTGCATAAACGCTCACGGGCGCAATTAAATTCATGGTCATTACCAAAACTGTTAATAAAGTAAGAAAATTTTGCTTCTTCATATACGCTTCCTTTCTATTTTATTAAAAAATAACTATTTTTAAATAAGCTTCAAATTTAAATTTTTTTATAACTCTCCTTACTATCACTAATTATAGCACGTTATCTATACGAATAGAAAGAGAAATAATTTGCTTTTAGCCAATGCTGATCGAAAAAAATTAAGATCTAGCACCCTTACGCTAAATCTTAATTGTCTCTTAATTCACGTATTTTCTATAACATATCAAATAACGATAATTGGTTTTCGTCTGGTAAATCTTTTAAAACACCTTGCTCTGTCATATACTCGATTAATGTCTTCGAAACTTTCCCACGATTGGCAAGGTCTTCTTTTGAAAGAAATTCTTGCTCTTTTCTAGCAGCCACAATTTGTTTCGCCACATTATCCCCCAATCCCGGAACAGCTCTCAGAGGCGCGATCAATTTATCGCCTTCAATAACAAAGTTTTCAGCATCTGATTTATACAAATCAATCATACCAAAATGATAGCCGCGCTCTAACATTTCATTCGCTAATTCTAGTACAGTCAATAAATTTTTTTCTTTCGCTGAAGCTTCTAATCCTTTATCACTAATTTCTTTCATCCGTAATTTGACAGCTTCCTTACCCTTTGACATCGCAATCAAATCAAAATCATCTGCTCGAACTGAAAAGTAAGCAGCGTAATAAAGAATTGGAAAATAGACTTTGAAATAAGCTACCCGCAAAGCCATTAAGACATATGCCGCCGCATGAGCCTTAGGAAACATGTATTTGATTTTTGAACAAGAATCAATATACCAATCTGGGACATTGTTTTCTTTCATTGCTTTTAAGTAGATATCTCTTTGCTCATCATCAATTTTAGTCCATTGTCCCTTACGTACTGTTTCCATAATTTTAAAGGCCATTCCACTATCTAAGCCCGCGTGAATCAAGTACACCATGATATCATCCCGACAACCAATTACTTCTGCTAACGTCGTTGCCCCTTTACTGATCAACTCTTCGGCATTGCCTAACCACACGTCAGTTCCATGTGAAAGACCAGATATTTGTAATAGTTCGGCAAAAGTATTTGGATGCGTTTGTTCCAGCATGCCTCTTACAAATTTTGTCCCAAATTCTGGAATACCCAATGTACCTGTTTTGGAATAAATTGCTTCATTTGTCGTGCCCAACACTTCAGGACCCGCAAAAATTTTCATCACTTCAGGATCATCTGTTGGAATTGTTTTAGGATCAATTCCTGATAAATCTTGCAGCATCCGAATCACTGTTGGATCATCATGGCCTAAAATATCAAGCTTTAACACATTATCGTGAATTGAATGGAAATCAAAATGGGTGGTTTTCCATTCTGAATTTCGATCATCTGCCGGATATTGGATGGGCGTAAAATCGTAGACATCCATATAATCTGGGATAACAATTATCCCACCTGGATGCTGTCCAGTTGTTCTTTTAACACCAGTTGACCCTTTAGCAAGTCGATCTATTTCCGCGCTTCTAAAATTCAAATTATTATCTCGTTCATAGCCCTTTACATAGCCATAAGCAGTTTTATCTGCCACGGTACCAATTGTTCCTGCTCGGTAAACATATTCTTCCCCAAATAAAACTTTTGTATAATTATGTGCTTCTGGTTGGTAATCACCAGAAAAATTTAAATCAATATCTGGAACCTTATCACCATGAAAGCCTAAAAAGGTTTCAAAAGGAATATCATGTCCATCTTTATGCAATCTTTCACCACATTTAGGACATTGTTTTTCTGGTAAATCAAATCCAGAACCATAAGAACCATCTTCAAAAAACTCGGAATATTGACATTTAGGACAGCGATAATGGGGCGGCAAAGGATTAACCTCGGTAATCCCAGTCATTGTGGCAACAAAGCTAGAACCCACTGATCCCCGAGAACCAACTAGGTAGCCATCTTCTAAACTTTTATGCACTAGCTTTTGCGCAATTAGATAAATTACAGAAAAACCATTGCCAATAATACTGTGCAATTCTTTTTCTAGTCTTTTTTCAACTAACTCTGGCAACTTATCTCCATATAATCTTCTTGCTTCATTGTGTGCTAAATCGGTTATTTCCTGTTCAGAGCCTTCAATTTTAGGTGTATACAATTCATTTTTGACAGGAACAATCTCTTCACACCAATCTGCAATCAGCTGCGTGTTTTCAACAACAACTTTTTCTGCCAGCTCTTGTCCGAGAAAATGAAAAGCATCTAACATTTCATTGGTTGTCCGAAAGTGAACAGCCGGCAACGAATGACGGTTTAATGGATTGGCTCCACCCATCGAATTAATTAAAATTTTTCGATAAATTGCATCCTCTTTATTTAGATAATGGACATCACCTGTAGCGACAACTGGTTTGTCCAACTGTTCTCCTATCGTTACCAAATTTTGGATAATTTCCTCTAAATCCGCCTCACTTTTAACCAGCTCTTGTTCCAGCAAAGGTGCGTAGACCGCTTTGGGCATAATTTCAATATAATCATAAAACTTTGCTCTTCTTTTTGCTTCTTCTACTCCTTTTTGCATCATCGCTTCAAAAATTTCACCATTACTACAAGCGGAGCCTACTATAAGTCCTTCGCGTAGTTTTGTCAGTTGTGAACGAGGAATTCGTGGTACTCGATAAAAATAATCAATATTCGATTTTGAAATCAGCTTAAACAGATTTTTTAAGCCCGACTGCGTTTGCGCGATAATTGTCGCATGAAATGGGCGTGCTCTTTTATAGGAGTCTCCTTCTCCAATATGTGTATTCAACTCATCATGAAAATTCATTTCATGCTCATCTTTTGCTTCTTTTAGAAACAGCCAGCACAAATGTCCTGTTGTTTCTGAATCGTAAACGGCTCTATGATGCTGTTCTAGCCCAACATTATATTTTTTTGCCAAAACATTTAGACGATGGCTTTTCCATTGAGGATGTAAAAAACGTGATAATTCTAATGTATCAATTACAGGATTCACGGCTTCTGGTAGTCCATATTTCTCATTGCTCGTATTTAGAAATCCCATGTCAAAGCTTGCATTATGGGCAACTAAGATTGACTGTTCAGAAAAAACTTTAAACATTTCCAACACTTCATGCTCTGATTTAGAGCCACGTACCATATCATCGGTAATCCCGGTTAAATTAATTGTCGTTTGGGACAATGGATGCCCTGGATCAATGAATTGTTCAAAGGTATCGATAATATTTCCTTTATGCATTTTGACAGCTGCTAACTCAATAATCGTATCGTAAACAGCAGAAAGTCCCGTTGTTTCCACATCAAATACCACATAAGTAGCCTCAGAAAGTTCTTCATGCTTTTCATTGTACGCAATCGGTACCCCATCATCCACAATATTGGCTTCAACACCATACAAAATTTTCACACCATACTTTTCACCTGCATGATAGGCTTCTGGAAATGATTGTGCCCCACCATGATCCGTAATTGCGACAGCCGGCAAACCCCATTTTCCTGCTTGGGCAACTAAGTCAGTAACATTATTTGTTGCATCCATTGTACTCATATTGGTGTGCAAATGAAGCTCCGCTCTTTTTTTACCATCGGGTGCAGTATCCTTACGTTCAGCATGCTTTACTTCCATTAAGTCTTGGGCATTCATGACCAAATCTTTCATATATGTATCCTCTTGAATGCTGCCTCGTACCCGAATCCAGCTGCCTTTTTGAATCGCTGCAAAAACCGCTTCGTCTTTTTCGCCATTTGAAAACTTTTTGACTGAAAAAGAAGAAGTATAATCTGTCATTTTGATGGTTAAAATTTTTCTTCCCGAACGCAGATCTCTAATTTCTTTGTCAAAGATATACCCTTCAATAGTCGTTCGTCTTTCTTCCTCAAAAATATTTCCCATCGGCATAATCGGTTCATCTGCAGGAATATTTCGACCTAATTGGATAGGACCCGTTAAAACAGGAATTTCGTTTTTCTTCTGTTGCTTTTTAATTTCATTTTTTTCAATTGCTTCACTGGCTTGTCGCATCATCATTTCATGCTGTTCTTTTTGCTTCTCCGCAAATAATTTTTGGCTTTCTGCAGCTTTTTTTTCATCCATTTTTGGTTCAATATGAAATTTTGGAAAACCGAATGCTTGATAAGCTGCTTCAATTGCGGGAAGATATTCTTGTTTCAGGTAAGGAATAATTGCTTCGTTATCAATTGGTAAAACAATTCTCTCGTCTTCAATCGTCGGCAACTGTTTGCGCAAGGTTTCTTGCACAATAGCTGATTCACATTTTTTTATTTGCAAGCTTGTCGCCCAATATTCTTTTACTATTTCCGCGGAGTATTCTTTGGAATCCGTTGCAATGTGTAAATCGATTTCGGCAATTTCTTTGAAGGCAATTTGAATATGATTCTTAAGCTCTGAATAAATAGCTAGCGGAAGTATTTCTGCAAATCCTAGATGGAATTCCCATAACCGACTTTTTTTATGGACAATTACTTTTTCGACACGCCCATCTCTTAAGGATTTTTCTTGTTCAGATAATTCTTTTAGACCTGTTTGATTCATTAATTGCTGAAATAACTCATTTGGGTTTAATGACACGAAACGACCTCCTTACACTTTTATAGGAAAGAGGCCGCTCACAAATTTCTTGTTAAGTTGCCTCTTCATTCCTATTTATTAGACACAATTTTATTTATTAATTATTTTCTTGATTTAAGAGAATTGTCAACGTATCTTTTAATTCTTCTTTTTTGACTTCGATATTTTCATCTGAATGTTTAATTTTGACTTCAATAATATCATCTTTTGCTTTTTTCCCTACGGTAATTCGTACAGGAAGACCAATTAAATCGGCATCCGCAAATTTTACACCCGCTCGCTCTTTTCGGTCATCTACTAAGACTTGATAACCCGCTTCCTTCATTTCCTTTTCAATTTCTTCAGACAATTGAACTTGAAACTCGTCTTTTGTGTTTACAGGAATGATATGAACATCAAACGGTGCAATTCCCTTTGGCCAATGAATTCCCTTTTCATCAGAGTTCTGTTCCACAATTGCTGCTAGCAATCGGCTGACACCAATCCCATAGCATCCCATAATGACTGGAATTGCTCGACCATTTTCGTCTAATACAGTGGCGTTCATCGATTCGCTATATCGTGTACCCAGTTTGAAAATATGACCAATTTCAATGCCTTTGGTAAATTTGATTGTTCCTTCTCCATCTGGCGAAATATCACCCTCTTGAACAAAACGTAAATCTTCATAAGCGATGGGTTGAAAGTCTCTTTCTGGATTTACATTCATTAAATGATACCCCGTTTTATTTGCTCCAGAAACCGCGTTAGCCAAATCTTGAACATGTAAGTCAGCATAGACTTTAATTTCTTCATGGACATTCACCGGCCCAATAGAGCCAACATTCGCACCTAAATACTGTGCCACTTGTTCAGGATTTGCTGCTTCCAAGAAATCGGCACCCAAATAGTTTTTTAATTTGATATCATTTACTTCATGATCGCCTCTCACAAGAACCATCACTGGTTGATTATCTGCCATAAAAAGAATCGACTTAATGATTTTTTGTGGCTCAACTTCAAGAAATTTTGCTACTTCATTCACAGTTCCAACTTCTGGAGTTGCGATTTTTTCCATTTCTTTTGGAGATTCATGCGATTTTTTAGGAGTATACAAGCTGGTTGCCATTTCTAAATTTGCCGCATAATCACTTGCCGATGAATAACAGATTACATCCTCGCCAATTTCAGAAATTGCCATAAATTCCTTCGAATCTTTCCCACCCATTGCGCCACCATCGCCAATGATTGCTCGAAAATCAAGACCGCATCGTTGAAAAATACGTGTATATGCTTTTTCAAATAAGCGATAACCTTCATCTAAGCTTTCTTCCGTTGCATGAAAAGAATAACCATCTTTCATTAAAAACTCGCGTCCGCGGAGTAGCCCAAATCTTGGCCTTTTTTCATCACGATATTTGGTTTGAATTTGATAAACAGATAGTGGTAAGCGTTTATAAGAGTTAATTTCATTTTTTATGAGTTCAGTGAAGGCTTCTTCATGTGTTGGTCCCAAGATAAAATCACGGTGATTGCGATCTTTTAATTTCATTAGATCTGGACCATAAGTTTCATAACGACCGGATTCAATCCAAAGATCTGCGGGTAACAATGCTGGCATCAACATCTCTGAAGCACCAATTTCCTCTAGTTCTTCACGAATAATTGTTTTCAGCTTTTCCAGCACTTTTGTTGCCAGCGGCAAATACGTATAAACTCCGCTTGAAACTTGGCGAATATAGCCTGCTCTTAACAGTAATTGATGACTCAATACCTCCGCATCATTTGGCACCTCTCGCAAGGTTGGAATTAACATTTTTGTTTGCTTCATTTAAAATTCTCCTTTTTCACATGTTTCCACTTTATTGAAATAATCGTTGAATATCATTCCATGTAACCAACACCATTAACACTAACATTAACACAACACCTACCAACGTTATAACGCCCTCTTTTTCTTGGCTAAGAGGCTTACGTCGGATACCTTCAATCACATTTAATAATAGTTTACCGCCATCTAATACGGGAATCGGCAATAAGTTCATAATGCCTAGATTCATACTAAGTAAGGCCATAAAGCTGATAATTGCACTACCACCCATCGCAGATACTTGCGCCGATTGTTGGAAAATCATTACGGGGCCGCCCAATTTATTTAGACTAAAACCAGTTACCAGATTTCCTAATGCCTTAAAGATTAACAAAGAGCTTGTAAAAGCTTGCGTGAAGCCATATTTTATTTTATTGATAAACGAAATTTTTTCAATCTCGGCCTTATTTGAAACGCCAATTTTCCCCACCTTTTTGCCATTGCTTTCCTCGGATTTAGGTGTTATAGCTATCGTTTTTTCTTTTCCCGCCCTATTAATTACAACTGAAATTTGTTGTTTAGGATGTTCTTGAATAATCTTGCTAAATTGCGTGAATGTCGTTACTTTTTGATCAGCTACGGTTAGAATTTGATCATTTTCTTTCAAACCTGCTTTTTCAGCTGCGCTATTTGCGATGACTTCACCAATGATTGGTGCATCCGTATTTTTAGGAATGCCCCCTTGAACAAAAGCCAATAAGATGAACAAAACAATTCCTAAAATAAAATTATTCATCGGTCCAGCAAAATTTGTCAACATCCGTTGCCACAGCTTGGCAGATTGAAATTGAACATCTCTTGGCGCAATTTGAACTTCGACACCACTTTCTTCAATAATCGTTGCATCGTGATTCACTTTGTACTCAGTTAGCTCATTTTCATTCCCATTTATATGTCCTTTAATCACAAGCTCGTCTTCTAAATCGGCGCTAAATAGTTCTAAAGGAATCCCATTTGGTAAAATCACTTTTTTACTGGTATTTATTTTTTGAACTTCGTTGTTTTCATTTAACTCAATTGTCAATGGCATTCCAGGAGAGAGTTCTTCTTCCTCCTCACCGGCACCAGCCATTCGCACATAGCCTCCTAAAGGTAATATACGTATTGTATAGGTTGTCCCATTTTTTCGGTAAGAAAAAATTTTAGGACCCATTCCGATTGCAAATTCACGAACGAGAATCCCTGATCGCTTTGCAAAGAAAAAATGACCAAATTCATGGACAATGACGATTACGCCAAAGACCAGAACAAACGTTAATATGCTTTTCATCGATACACTCCTTCATTAATCCACTGATTGACTTTTTTTCGTGTTTGTTGGTCCACTGCAAGTAAACCTTCTAAGGTGCTATTTTCATCTAAATTGTATTCATCGACAGCCTTTTGAATATACCACTCAATCGCTAAATACGAAATTTTTCTTTGTAAAAAGGCAGCTACGGCTACTTCGTTTGCCGCATTAAAAATAGTTGGGTAGACCTTGCCTTTTTTGCCAACTTCATACGCTAACGCAAGCATTGGAAAACGGTGGAAATCTATTTTTTCAAAGTGAAGTGTGCCAATTTCCGTAAAATCAAAAGGCTGTGCAGGAACGATTTTTTTTCGATTTGGATACGTTAATGCATATTGGATGGGTTCTCGCATATCGCTTGCACCTAATTGCGCCAGATACGCGCCATCAGTAAGCTCGATCATGGAATGAACAACACTTTCTCGATGCAAAATAACCTCAATTTCACTATATTCCCGATCAAATAACCAATGGGCTTCAATTACTTCCAAACCCTTATTTACCATTGTTGCTGAATCGATAGTAATTTTTTTCCCCATTGACCAATTTGGATGCTGCAAAGCTGCTTCAACGGTAACTTCTTTCAACTGCTCGCGTGTTTTATCACGAAAACTCCCACCGGAAGCTGTAATCATCAAACGTTGAACTTCTGCTTGATTTTGTCCTTGCAAACATTGAAAAATAGCAGAATGTTCGCTATCAACTGGTAGAATGTTAATTTTCTTTTGTTTCGCTGCCGCCATAACTAGTTCGCCCCCCATTACAAGGGTTTCTTTATTCGCTAACGCAATCTCTTTACCGGCTTCAATCGCCGCCAAAGTCGGTTGTAACCCGATGCTTCCCACTAATCCAGTCAACACAAGGTCAACTTCCGTTAAAGTAGCGGCAGTTTCTAGGCCCTTAATGCCGTAGCCAAAAGCTGTTTTAGGAAATTCTTTTGCTAAACTCAGTGCGTCTTTTTCAGTGCCAACCGCAACATATCGCGGTCGTAAGCTTTCAATTAATTGTCTGCCTGCTTTTATATTCTGATAAAAGGAAAAAGCAACAATCCGAAAATCATCAGGGTATGCCTGAACGACTTGAATGGTATTTTTTCCAACAGAGCCTGTTGCTCCTAATAATGCAATCTGCTTCATTTTATTAATCCTTATCTCAAGACAAGTTTCTCTTTATTATTTCTTATTGATTAGAATAGGCCAAACAAATGCATCATCGGGAAAACAAACAACAAACTGTCAAAACGATCTAAAATACCGCCATGACCAGGTAATAGCTTCCCAGAATCTTTCACATTATAATGACGCTTGTATGCTGATTCTACCAAATCGCCTAATTGTCCTACAATTGAAAAAATCACTGTAAAGACGAGCATCGCAAAAAAGTTATGATGAAAATAAGTTGTCGTTGGGTACAAAATAAAGTACAAGATGCTTACGATAATCGCTGCTAAAATACCACCGATTGATCCTTCAATTGTTTTATTTGGTGAGATTGCGGGTGCTAATTTGTTTTTACCATACATTTTGCCAATTTGATAGGCCCCAATATCGGTTGACCAAACAACTAGTAACGCATACAAAATCGTAATCCAGCCATCTGTTCCTGTTCCTCTAGCGGTTGTGAAATTTTGAAATCCCATGCCTACATATAAGCTAACTAGTACTGGGAAGGCCGCTTCATCTATCGTGTATGTATTTTTAGAAAAAACAGCAACGGCTAACAAAATCATGACCGCCAAGTAGAATAAGCTACTATTATCTACGGATTTTGGTAAAAATGCAAACCACGGATCCCTTGGTAAAACTAATAGAATTGTGCTTATAAGTGAAAGAATACCCTCAAAGCTTAAAATTTCTAACTCTTTCATTCTAAACAATTCAAAAACACCAATACAGGCAAGTAATGCGGCAGTTAATTGGATCGGAATTCCTCCTATATACACGATGGGTACAAACAAAATCAAGGCAATGACTGCGGTTATGACTCTTTGTCTCATTGGTTTTCTCCTTCTACATTTAATCCGCCAAAACGTCGGCTCCTTTGTTGATAAGACGCCAAAGCTTGGTGCAAATGCTCTTCATTAAAATCTGGCCATAAGGCTTTCGTAAAATATAACTCACTGTAAGCAAGCTGCCATAATAAAAAATTACTAATTCTTTCTTCTCCGCTTGTCCGAATCAAAAGATCGGGATCTGCAAGATCTGTACCTAGCTCCTTTGTCATCAAATAGCTTGAAAAAAGTTCTTCGCTAACTTCTTCTTTTAGTGTACCGTCCTTCGCATCTTGCACAAGTTGATTTACAGCGGAAAGGATCTCTGCTCGACTGCCATAATTAAGTGCAAAATTCAAGATCATGCCGGTATTGTTTTTGGTTTGTGCCATTGCATCCATAACTGCCTTTTTCGTATGATCTGGTAACAGCTCGATATAACCCATTACATGAACTTTTACATTTTCGGCCATTAATTCTGGAATGAATGTATCAAAAAAATCAACAGGTAGCTGCATTAAATAAGAAACTTCCTCATTTGGACGCTTCCAATTCTCGGTTGAAAAAGCATACAATGTTAAAGCTTTGATTCCAAGATTACTACATAATTTTGTAATCTGCTTCACATTATTCATACCTTCTTTATGTCCGGCTACGCGTGGAAGTCTTCTATTTTGAGCCCATCTGCCATTTCCGTCCATTATAATTGCAATGTGCTTTGGGACGTCTCCGTTGAAATTAAACCTCAAAGATTCATGCTCGTTTTTATACTTTACTTTTTGAGGAAAAAGTCGAAACATTATAGGCCTCCTAAAAGTTGTCATTTATCATCCTATCCATTGTAGCAGATTCCCATAATAATTCAAAATCTTACTTGCCTTATTATACTCTTTTTCGCTTTTTTTGACAAAATTGCTCTAAAAAAAGGCAATCAACCAAAAAAAACAGTAAATCAAGTGAGTTCACTGATTTACTGGCATTTTTATGGAAAGCAATCTTTGCCTCTTTTAAACGTCTAAAAGCTCTTTTTCTTTCTCGCTGGTAATTGCATCGATGTTTTTAATACTTTGATCTGTTGTATTTTGCACTTCTTTTTCAAGATCACGCAAATCATCTTCTGTAATTTCACTATTTTTTTGTTGCTTCTTTAATTCATCCATTGCGTCACGGCGAATATTGCGAACCGCAACTTTTGAGTTTTCGGCAGTTTTTTTAACCTCTTTGGCTAATTCTTTTCTGCGTTCCTCTGTTAATTGTGGAATGACCAAACGGATGACATTGCCATCATTTGAAGGACTAATTCCGATATCACTCGTCATAATTGCTTTCTCTATATCTTCAATTGAGCTTTTGTCAAATGGCGTAATCATTAAGACACGCGCTTCTGGTATTGAAACAGTGGCTAATTGATTCACAGGTGTCGGTGCACCATAGTAGACGACATTAATGCGATCTAAAAGACTTGCATTTGCGCGTCCAGCACGAATTTGTCCTAATTCTCTTTGAAGATTTGCTTCGGCTTTTTTCATTTTTTCTTTTGCCTGATCAATTATTGCGTTTGCCATTTTATTTCCCCCTTACTGTTGTGCCAATATTTTCCCCTAAACATACGCGCTTGATGTTACCTGTTTGATTGAGATTAAAAACAACCAATGGAATGTCATTATCCATGCTTAAAGAACTTGCGGTTGAATCCATTACAGCCAAACCTTTTGAGATCACATCTAAATGCGTCAATTCACTATATTTTGTCGCATCGCTATCTTCTTTCGGATCAGCAGAGTAAACGCCATCCACATTATTTTTTGCCATTAAGATCACATCTGCACCAATTTCAGCGGCACGTAACGCAGCCGTTGTATCTGTTGAAAAATAAGGATTACCCGTACCTCCTGCGAAAATGACTACTCGTCCCTTTTCAAGATGGCGAACTGCTTTACGGCGAATATAAGGTTCTGCAATTTGGCGCATATCGATTGACGTTTGCACTCGTGTAGGCACACCCAAATTTTCAAGTGTATCTTGTAAAGCCAACGCATTCATCACAGTCGCCAACATGCCCATATAATCAGCTTGCGCTCTTTCCATACCCATTTGTGCGCCAATATTTCCACGCCAAATATTTCCACCGCCCACAACGATTGAGATTTCAATTCCCAGTTCGTGAACTTCTTTAATTTCTTTGCAAATCTCTTCAATTACAGGAGGCTTTATTCCAAACCCTTCATCCCCAGCTAACGCTTCACCGCTTAACTTTAATATAATTCTTTGATATTTAGGTTTCAACATCTCACTACCTCCAATTTATCACTATCTGTATTCTATCACATTCTGGTGCTTTCAACAGCTTTAATTGATTAATTTGCCTAAAAAAAGGGAACGCACATTGGATGCGATCCCACCTACAAAAAAGACAGTAGATTTATTTTTTCACTTGATTCATAACTTCTTCAACAAAGTTATCTTCACGTTTTGCAATTCCTTCGCCAACTTCAAAACGCGTAAACGATTTAACTGTTGCATTTTTAGAAGCCACAAATTTTGCAACAGTCAGGTCTGGATCTTTCACGAATGGTTGATCTACTAGACAAATTTCAGCTAGGAATTTGTGCATGCGACCTTCTACCATTTTTTCAACAATCTTCGCTGGTTTGCCTTCGTTTAAGGCTTGTTCGGTCAAGACTTTCTTTTCGTGTTCTAATTCTTCTGTCGACACTTGCTCCTTATCAATATAGCGTGGGTTTATTGCTGCTACGTGCATCGCAACATCTTTTGCCACTTCTGCATCCGTTGTTCCTTCTAATACAGTTAGAACGGCAATACGTCCACCCATATGTAAATAAGAACCAAATGCTGCTGTATCCGATTTTTCAACAATTTCAAAACGACGGAAGTTGATTTTTTCACCAATAACAGTCGTCGCTTCAATCAATTCTTCTGAAATTGTGCCATTGTCTGTTTTGATTGCTAACGCTTCTTCGATCGTCGCGGGTTTATTTTTTAGAACTTCTTTTGCAATGTGTTGTACAAGTTCTTGAAATTTTTCATTTTTTGATACAAAATCTGTTTCTGAATTAATTTCGACAATCACAGCTGTATTGCCTTCTACATAAACATTAGCTAAGCCTTCTGCCGCCACACGATCATTTTTCTTTGCTGCTTTTGCCATCCCATTTTCTCTTAGAAAATCGACCGCTTTTTTAATATCGCCTTCGACTTCTACTAATGCTCTTTTCGCGTCCATCATACCGACACCCGTTAAATCTCTTAATTCTTTTACTAATGATGCTGAAATACTTGCCATTTTTATTATTCCTCCTACTATAATTCCGATTTCTTAAAAAAGACTGCCGCAAAGGGAGAAGTCTGGGCTACTTTCTTTCGCCTTACGTCTGATAGCCTTTGAGACAGCCTCACATTTTACTATTATTTAGCAGTTTCTTCTGAAGCGTTGTCGCCTTCTACAACTTCAACAATTTCTTCAATTGAAGTTTCTTCTTCTTTTGCTACTTCTGCTTTGGGTGCAACAAATGTTTCCGCAACGATTTCATCTTCCCCTTGACGGCCTTCAATAAAGGCATCTGCCATTTTCGCAGTAATTAATTTCACCGCACGAATTGCATCATCATTTGATGGAATAATTACATCAATTTCATCTGGATCACAGTTTGTATCAACCATTGCAACAATTGGAATATTTAATTTATGTGCTTCTTGCACAGCAATACGTTCTTTACGAGGATCTACGATGAATAAAACATCTGGAATTCTTGGCATATCCGCGATACCACCTAAGAATTTTTCAAGACGTTCACGTTCTTTGTTTAGGCCCACAACTTCTTTTTTCGGAAGAACATCAAAAGTGCCGTCTTCTTCCATTTTTGTGATATTTTTTAGGCGCGCAATTCGTTTTTGAATAGTATCCCAGTTGGTCAATGTTCCACCTAACCAACGATGGTTAACAAAATATTGACCCGAGCGAACTGCTTCATCTCTAACTGCTTCTTGTGCTTGTTTTTTTGTTCCAACAAATAAAGCAATTCCACCTTCATCTGCAACATTTTTCATGTATTTATAAGCATCATCTACTAAACGAACTGTCTTTTGTAAATCGATAATGTAGATTCCGTTTCTTTCTGTAAAGATAAATTTCTTCATTTTTGGGTTCCATCTACGTGTTTGATGACCGAAATGTACCCCTGCTTCTAGCAATTGTTTCATTGAAATTACTGCCATTTTTGTTTCCTCCAATTTGGTTTTTATTTCCTCTCTTAGATTCATTTGAATGAAGAACTTTTGCAAGCACCTCTTCATGCATCCTCTAAGATGTGGTTTTTTGTGCTTTTCACACTGTTAATTAGTATACCTCACTGTGTCATAAAAAACAAGAATTATTCTGTTACTTTTTTGTACTTAGTTCTTTATTTAAAATTTTTTATTTTTACAATCGATGCTGCTACTAAACTTATCAGCAAGCCATAAATTGTTATAAATGAATTGCTTGTTTCACCCGCCTTAGGCAAAGTATTGTTTTTTTCTTGATTTTTATTCTCTTTTGGTGTTGCTTTTGCCGGATTGTCGGTTTCTTGTTTTTTCAGACTCAAGCTATTTTCTATTTCCTTTTTCTTATCATCTGTTTCTAGATCTTTGTTCACCTCTTTTTGGTAAACGTAGGTAATAGTCTGCTCTGTTGTTAAAAATTCACCTTCATTGTTTCCTTTGATTTCTTTTAATGTGTAGCCTTTAATTGTTGGTGTTGTAAGTTTATAGCTTTCTCCCACAATTCCAACACGTTTTACTTCGGGTGAAAGTGTTGTACCTTGAACCTCTTGATATTTAATAATCAGACTTCCTGTTACTTTTGAATTGTCTTCTGCGTACACGCAAACTATCCTTTGTTCTTCTTTGGTAAAAGTGCCCTTCAATCGGGTTTTTACACCCACAAAAGTATACCCTTCAATTTTCACAGCAGGAAGTTCATACATTTCACCTATTTTTCCAGTCAATTCTTTTTCAGGAGAAATTAGTTGTTCTTTTTCATTTTGATACTCAATAATTACCTTACCAAGTTTCTCAATTATTTGAACGTACACATAGATCACTTCTTGCACTTTATCTGTAAATGTCCCTTCACGGGTTCCTTTTACTTCACTAAATGTGTAGCCTTCAATCTCTTTTTGCTCGGTTACATAGGTGTCACCTACTTTACCTTCTTTGACCTCTGTTGCATCCAGCAACTCGCCATTTTGATCTTGGTATTTGACTGTAATTGCTCCGCCTTTTATTGGATCTTTGGTATACACATAGATCACTTCTTGTACTTTATCTGTAAATGTCCCTTCACGAGGTCCTTTTACTTCACTGAATGTGTAGCCTTTAATCTCTTTTTGCTCGGTTGTATAAGCTTCGTCAACATTCCCACGCAAAATTTTATCATCTGCTAAGGAAATACCTTCCTCATCTTGGTGTTTTATCGTTATATTGCCACCTGTTTTATATTCATAGGGTTGCCAACCATCTTTGGTAATTTGATAGAAATACGTGTTTGCAATAGGCGTATCCACTTTCTCTACTTTTTGTCCTAATTCATAAATAAGCAATTTCTTTTTTTCTTTCTGAGATACTTCTATTATATCTCCTATTTCAACTGAGATACCATCTAGTTTGGGCACAAGTGTCTTCAAAATATTTTCTTTTCCGTTACTACTAAAAGTATAGTATGGCTCTTCCGCATTTTCATGTGTCAAGCGAATCCTCACATAGTTTTCACTTTCTGTAGTACTTGAATTTAAGAATGAGCGGTTTCCCCCAGTACTTCGCAACTGTTTCAATTCACTATCCAGAGAAAGGTACAAACCTGTGTACGCAAAAGGTTGAAAATGAATTGTATTTCCTTGAGTTATCGTCAACATAGATTCAACGGTTTGACTTAAACCAAATTTATTCGTCACCTTGACTTTGACTTTCTGCGGCTTCAGCTCAATCCAATCAGGTTCACTTACCCAAGTGTAAGTTAAATCTGCATTATTAACCCTATCCGTTTGTTTTTTCACTAGATCTTCAGGAGAAGCTTTAATTCCAACAATTTGTTCATAATTAGCAGCTTCCACTTCGGGATTCATATTTAATAAGGTCAATCCAGTTGCTGTTACCTGATAATAGAAAGTCTTTCCGTTATCTGTTTTTGCAACAAGTTCACTATCTTTGTACTCTTTCAATCTTCCTGATGCTTCAGCATGGTAGATCTTTATAATGTCACCTTCCTTTAATTGGTAGCCATCTAGTGCACTTGCTTTATCCGAAGCTTTTTCATCTCCGTTGATCGTAACTTCCTTTTTCAATTCGGATAAATTCTCATCATAGATAGAGACCCCTGCGTATAATTCACCAGGAAAATAAGAGTGAGGTGCACTTCCAGTTAGATAAGTTACCATCTTTTTAGAATTAGGATTCATTGCAAGGACCATGAATTGGTTATCTCCTAAGCCATTAAACTCGATGCTATCACCTTTTGTTATCGTTATGTCTGCCGTAAATCTATTTTCATAGCCTAATTCATTAATAAAATTTACTCCCGCTAAAGTGTTTCCATAAGAAGCTTTATTGATCGCCATTTCTCCATTTTGTTTTGCAGCAGAAGCAATTGGTTTTGATTGAATATTGGTAAAATAATCATTTGCATCTAAGCCTTCATCTCTCAACTGAAATGGAACTAATTTTGCTGTATTGATCTTCAAATCTGCGTAGGGTAGACTGTAATTATCCGTATCACATATTCCAGAAATACGATAAGTTCCAGCTTCTTCTTCTTCTTTTGACGCTAGCATATCTTCCCAAATAGGTTTTTCTAAGTCCTTAAATTGGCTGATTTTTGCTGCCGTTTCATCTGAAATAAGCAAACCCCATTTTTCATAAAAGGGGGTCAAATTCCTGCCTGTAAGCTTTGAAGTCAAGTAAATAAGTGTCTGTTTTTTTTCAGCATCATTTTTTGGCAACTCACTTGCAGACATCGTACGATACATTTGATTCAGGCTAGGATAAAAATCGTTTCCAAATGCTCGTTGTAAATTCAGAAACATTCCCAGTCTTACCCAGTTGGGGTCTAATGAACTAGGAACAGAGTCAAAGTTTCTTTCCCCATCTGGAATAGCAAAATACCCGCTAACTAAGGCTCGTTTCCCTTTGTTTGGAACTCCTGAACGAATATTGTTATCATAATCAAACACATCGCCAAAGCCCATTTGCGTGGATACATAATTCGAATAGATGTTTACTGTAACTTCGCCCAATGCTCCCCATTTCATGTATTGATTTTGATAGGTATGACCTGCTTCATGGAATAATCCCCACTGCTCGGTATCAAGTTTGCTTTTAAATATGCTTAAATCACTTGAGCCTCCACTATGCAAACCAATATAATTGTTTGTTGCATATAAGGATCCCGCTCCACTTGTTGGGTTGGCAACAAAAAGGCGCTGATTATCTTTTTTAGCCACTCCTGTACCATCTTCAAATAAACCATGAGCTTTATTTTCAAGTTGAACGGTTTGGGTCACATATTGCAAGTAGATATCGGCTTGATCGTTATTCAGAAAGACATTTTTTGTACGATCAATTCTCAAGCAAGAAATTGTTTCATCATTTACCAATTCTAAAAAAGGAATTTTGGTTTGATCTGCATTTTTAAGTTGTTCTTGAAAGTCTTCCATACTTGTAATTCCTTGTATATAGTGGGGGACCTGGGTACCACCTGTTATTTCTACTTTTATTGGTATATTTTTTGAAATATTTTGCAAATAAACCATTCCACCTGAATCGGAACGAGAGATAACATTTTTACCTTTACTCAATTTGTAGGTTTTCATTGATCCACTCGAAACATTCGCTATATTCTCATAGGTTCCATATTGACCGATTGCGACATTTAAATTTTCAGGCTCTTCCTCTATATTTATGGTTATTTCTTCTTCTTGGTACAAGAATAACCCTGTACTTTCAAAAGAAGAAAGCGTCATCCCTCTTTGCTCCCTGGATCTACTACTTTCTGTATCTCCTCTTGGCTGCGCAATAACGGTTGTCTTGATTGCCTTTTCTTCTTTTTCTTCAGCAGCATATACCTGCGTATTCAATTCTGGGGCTTGTAAACAAGTCGCTGTTCCCACCAACATCATTAAACTTCCAAAAAATAATTTTATTTTTTTCTTCTTTTCCATTCTCTCCTCCAATTTATTACTCGGATTATTTCAAATTGCTTCAAAGCTTAAATTAGGTACCGCATTTAGCGTTAAATCAGCAATAACTTCTTTCTCACATTCGACAAAAGCAGCGCTTCCGATCATTGCGGCATTGTCACCGCATAAGGCTACCGGCGGAATTACAACAGTGACTTCTGTTAATTTTTCGGTCACCTCTTGCTGTATTCTTTCACGCAAACCTTTATTTGCTGCGACACCTCCTGCAACAACTAACTGCTTGACAGGATAGGTTTGGCAAGCTCGGATTGTTTTTCCCACTAAAACATCAATGACACTTGCCTGAAAACTTGTCGCGAGGTCTTCTTTTACCAACGTTTCTGCTCTTTGTTCTGCATTATGAACGGTATTGATGAACGAGCTTTTCAACCCGCTGAAGCTAAAATCAAAATTGTCTTCTCTCAACATTGCACGAGGAAAGTTGAACGTATCCTTTCCTTTTACTGCCAATTCATCAATTTCTTTTCCACTTGGGTAACTCAAACCTAGAACTCGACCGACCTTGTCATATGCTTCCCCAGCCGCATCATCTCTTGTTTGACCAATAATCTGATATGACCCATTTTCTTTCATATAAACTAATTCTGTGTGACCACCACTAACGAGTAATGCTATTAATGGAAACTCCAATGGACGGACAAAATTAGCTGCTTGAATATGCCCTGCCATATGATTAACGGGAATAAGAGGCAATTGATTAGCCCACGCAAAAGCTTTTGCTGCACTAATCCCAATCAGCAATGCACCGACTAATCCGGGTCCGTAGGTCACAGCAACTGCACTCAATTCCTCCGTCAAAATATTTGCTTCTTCAAGTGCCTCTTCCATGCACAGCAGAATTTCTTCGACATGATGGCGACTTGCCACTTCAGGAACAACACCGCCAAAACGTTTGTGACTATCAATCTGTGAGGCCACGATGTTGGATAAAATTTTAGTTTGATCTTCAATAACTGCGACACTTGTTTCATCGCAACTGCTTTCAATCGCTAAAATTAACTTTCGAGGTTTTGTAAAAAATTTCAACTTGTTCCCTCCTATTTTCGTTCAAAACACATGACAAATGCGTCCTCAACAGGCGCATGATAATAGTTTTTGCGTGTATGAATCACAGCAAATCCCATTTTTTGATACAGATTTTGTGCTTTTCTGTTACTTTTTCGGACTTCTAAAAAAATTTTATGGATTTTTTTTTCAGCGCAAATATGGAGTAACTCTTTGAAAAGTATTTGCCCTATTCCTTGCCTTTGATAAGCTGGATCGACTGCGACATTTGTCACCTCGACTTCATCTAAAATAAAATGACAGCTCAAAAACCCTAGAATCTCTCCTTGATTTTCCCAAACCAAATATTCACTTCGCCGTGCATAAAGATCCTCTTCTAGTTGATCAATCGTCCAAGAAAACGGCTGTTCATAGCTTCGTTTACATAGGTAATAAAATTGGATCGCTAATTTTTCTTCGTCATAGTTATTTTTTAAATTTAACATCTGCATTAGTCCCTTTGTTCTTTGATCTGACATTGCATACTAATTGCATCTTCTTTTGTATCATTGTAATAATTTTTCTTGATCGCAATCGTAACAAACCCAAATCGGCGATACAGACGTTGAGCATCCATATTACTTTTCCGAACTTCTAAAGAAAGCGTGACACAATGATTTTGCTCAGCATATTTTTTAATTTTGTTTAACAAATGAGTTCCTATTCCCTTTTTTTGGTAGCTTTTTCTAACTGCAAAGTTGGTAATATGTCCATTGTCATTTTTAAAACGACAACCAATAAAACCGACAAGCTCACTTGATTTTTCGACTGCCAAATAAAGTCTTGGATAAGGTGCATTTAACTCATATAAAAAAGCCGTTCTATTCCAAGGCGTTTCGCCCTCATAAAGTTCCCGCTCAATGCGCAGCAACTCGCGGATGTCTTTATTGTTCACATTTCGAAGCAGATACTCTTCATTTGCTATATCCACTTTTTGCATGGTGAATCCATTTTTTTTCGCACCGGTTAGCCATGTTTGAATCTGTTTGAGCCAGTCAGATTTTTTTAACATACTTTTTCTCCAAACTCTCATGTGATTCTAGCCATTTTTCTTCCGCTTCAACTAACTTTAGATAATTAGGAATAAATTCTTTTATTTTATCGATTTTTTTTGTTTGTTTTGCTAAATTCAAAAGAGTCAAGCCATTAATCGTATTGCGAACTGAGTCTTCGCAGACCTTGATATTTGCTGGTAAGTGTTGAAACTCTGTGGCAAAAAAAGCACAATCTTCCCCCACAAAAATAATTTTTTCAGTTTCTTTTTTTAATTTTTGGAGCCAATCCGCAAGTGATGTATGACGATCTTCTGCAACATTTACAAGTTGATTTTCACGCCACTGATAAATGCCTGTATAAACATTTTTGCGCCGCGCATTAAAGATAGGAACAATATAGCCCGGAAAATCCGTCACATTGCCCGCCAAAACAGCTAAACTGGACACAGCTGTTAGCTCGATACCCAGAGTCCACGCTAATGTTTTAGCCGTTGTCACGCCAATACGCAAGCCTGTATAGGAGCCGGGACCTTTTGCAATTACGATTTGCCCTAATTCTTGCGGAGTGACACCACACTCTTTCATCAATTGATCCACTGTTGGCATCAAAGATAGACTATGATTTTTTTTAATAGCGAGTAGATGACTGCCCATGATCTGATCATCATCGCCTAGACTGACTGTCAAAATCTGATTAGACGTATCAATTGCTAGTGATTTCATTTTATCCCTTTCTTTCCATATAAATCCTATTTATT
The DNA here is from genome assembly GCA_015654945.1 of Lactobacillales bacterium. Classification (GTDB taxonomy): domain Bacteria; phylum Bacillota; class Bacilli; order Lactobacillales; family Vagococcaceae; genus JAATGB01. The sequence goes on from JAATGB010000126.1 coordinate 21,739, forward strand.
TTAGCATAATATTTCCAAAGTTGGAAGTTTCTACTTATGATTTGCTAATTTTAAAATCGGTTGGTAATATGCTTGTTCGCTCGAATTTAAATTAATTTTTCCCGCCACCAACATGGTATCGATTATTAGTCTTTCATAGCGTTCTCACTAGATAAAACCAGCTCTACTTTAAAATGAAGCTTCAAAGTAGAACTGGTCTTATTTTGTATTGATTTTTTACTTTGCTTTATTTACCCAATAAAGAAGCAGCTGCTTCATCCACAATAACGATCACATTGTCATGTTGTTGTAGCGCGCTTGCCGGACAATTTTCTGAAACCGGTTCTTCAATCATGCTTTTAATTGCTTGCGCTTTTGATTCACCATACGCAAGTAAAATGATTTTCTTGCTTTGCATAATTGACCGAATTCCCATTGAATACGCATAAGTCGGAACATCTTCTTTTCTTTCAAAGAAGCGTTTATTCGCTTCAATTGTTGATTCAGTTAATTTCACCTTACGTGTGGTTGAGTCAAATGAAGCGCCGGGTTCGTTAAAACCAATATGACCATTTTGACCAATCCCCAGAACTTGAACGTCCAATGGATGCTCTGCAATTACTCGATCATACCGCGCACATTCTGCTTTTTCGTCAGTCGCAAGTCCATTTGGTAAATAACTATGCTTAAAGGGTTTTTGATTAAACAAGTTTTTATGCATGAAATAATCATAGCTTTGTGGATCACTTGCGGCTAATCCCACATATTCGTCTAAATTCACGGAAATCGTTTTTGAAAAGTCTAAATCGCTCTGAACAAGTTCTTTATATAAAGAAAGAGGTGTACTGCCTGTTGCAAGTCCAATCACATGTAACGTACCATCTTGATGATCTTTAGCAAGTAGCTCAAATGCCTTTTTGCCGCCGGCTTGGCTATCTTTAACTTTAATTATATTCATTTTAGTTCTCCTTTGTTTTTTGGTATAGTCCAATTATACAACACTTCCTCTTTTTTTTCAACCAATACTCTTGTTTTAAATAGTTGCCTAATTAAAAAAACAGCTATATACTTTTCTTATCAACAATTTGATGAATTTAAGAAACTTCAAGGAGGAAAATGAATGAGTAAAATCGGAATTATCGGTGCAACCGGTACAGCGGGAGCCGCCATTTTTAAAGAAGCAACAGCCAGAGGTCATGAAGTCACCGCCATTGTCCGAAACAGCGAAAAAGCAAAAGCCTTATTTGGCGAAAAAATCTTAATTTTAGAAAAAGATGCATTTGCTTTATTTACCGAAGATCTACAGGGATTTGACGTTGTAGTCAATGCATTTGCACCCACTCCAGATAAAGCGTACTTACATGTAGATTTTGCTGGTCACTTGGTTCACTTTTTTAGAGAAACCGAAACTCCCAGATTCTTCTTTATTTTAGGAGCCGGCAGCTTGAAAACAGGCAACGATCATCATTTACTTGTGGAAGATCTTGAGAAACTTCCAGATAGCCAAAGCTGGATTGCAACACCGCAAAACCAATTAACCGAGTTGCATTTATTAGAAGGCGTTACGAATGTTAACTGGGTAGGCGTTTCACCTAGTCAAACATTCCAAGCTGGTCCTGCAACGAAATTTATGCTCGGAAAAGATCACCTGCTAATAAATGAAAAAAATAAATCCGTAACTTCTAGTGGCACAATCGCTGTGGCAATTCTAGATGAAATCGAACAACCAACATTTCATCAAGAACGTTTTACCGTAGTCGATACTGATTAATTAAAAACCAGGTACCTAATTCATTTAAATGAAAAAGGTACCTGATTTTTTATGTTTATATTCGTAATTGCTTTAATTCTACTTTTCGATCTTCGGCACACTGGATAAGTTCTTCTGAGAACGTTTCAAGAATCAAACGACCACCTTTATATGTATAGCCCGCCATTTCTTGAATTTCTTCTGGGGATAAAACTACTTGACGATGGGCAATGTTTTTAAAAAATTCTTCCACAATATATGTCGGTAGATAAAAATGATTTTGTGAACAAAACGATTGTAAATAGATATAATCATCAATCGTGATATAGCAGTCGTCAAAGCTATTAAAACTTGTGTATTTATTCATATGAATGATTCTTTTTTGCAAAATTTCATTGATCTTCTTATTTAACAGGATTAACGTATCTACTTCTTTCATTTTTTCATTAATCGCTTGTCGTTTTTCAATTTTACGATTGTGATAGGTATTGTTGATATTGGTGCTGATTAATACAATCAACGCGCCAATACACATACTAATAATTTCAGTCATAAAATACCTCTACCTCCATTTTTTCTTTTATTATAACATGAAAAATAGTGGATTTCTTCAATCAAATCGATTGACCTTTTTTGACCTTTCGTTTACACTTTACTCATGATTTACTTTTTATTTTATGGTAAAATAAAAAAGAATTTCTTACCTAAAAAGGAGGATACACTATTATGAATTTAATCCCAACAGTTATCGAGCAGTCATCCCGAGGAGAACGTGCCTACGATATTTATTCAAGATTACTAAAAGATCGTATTATTATGCTTAGCGGTCCAATTGATGACAACGTGTCTAATTCAGTCATTGCACAATTACTTTTTCTTGATGCTCAAGACTCTGAAAAAGATATTTTTATCTACATCAATTCCCCTGGCGGTAGTGTTTCAGCCGGGCTTGCGATTTATGACACAATGAATTTTGTAAAAGCAGACGTCCAAACCATCGTCTTAGGTGTAGCTGCATCCATGGGTAGCTTTTTACTCACCGCAGGTACGAAAGGCAAACGCTTTGCATTGCCAAATGCTGAAATTTTAATTCATCAACCTCTTGGTGGTGCTCAAGGCCAAGCATCGGAAATCGAAATCGCCGCAAAACATATTTTAAATACGCGTGATCGTTTGAATAAAATTCTAGCTGAAAGAACCAACCAACCAGTTGAAGTTATTGAAAAAGATACAGATCGTGATAACTTTATGACGCCTGAAGAAGCAAAAGCATATGGGTTGATCGATGAAGTAATGGTTAATAGTTCTTCATTGAAATAACTTATAAAGACGATAAAATCAATTGATTTTATCGTTTTTGTTGCATATTCTTTCCGCTTATTTCTGAAATAGACTATAATAGAAAAAAAGCTTACGAAGAAACGAGGAACAAAAAATGGATATTAGTGTAATTGAAGCAAGAAATACAAATAGCCGAACTGGACTTAAGATCGGCAATGATACTGCGCCAGTGAAAGTAGTTGAATTTGTAAATCTCCGCTGCCCGTATTGCAAACAATGGTTTGACGAATCAAAAGGCACCATTGAAGCTCTTGTAAAAGAAGGGAAAGTTCAAAGAATTATCAAGTTATTTGACAAAGAAAAAGAATCTTTACAACGCGGAAATGTCATGCATCGCTATGTACCAAAAAAATCGCCTCAAGCGGCTTACCTCGCAATCCAAAAAATCTTAGCTTCACAAAAAGAATGGGGCTCTCTTTCCTTAACAGAAGTTGCTCATTATGCAGAAGAAACGTTAGGACTTTTGCTAGACGAAGATTCAACAACAACACAAGCTGTGATCAAGGAAGCTAGTGCAGCAAACATTAAATTTGTTCCTACGGTAATCGTTAATGAACATATTTTTGACGAAAGCATTACCACCGAAGAACTAAAAAAAATCTTAAACCAAAAATAGCACTGTGAAACAGCTAGCTTACGTTTTAAAAGAATGATAAGAAACCGCCTAAAAGTTAATCGGAAATTAACTTTTAGGCGGTTTCTTATTTGAAGTGGTCCTTCCTAGCGAAAAATTGGCTGTCCATTTCTTAAATAAATCATTCTTCTATTTTTAAGCGTTCCGCAAAATCATTTAGCTTGCGAATCCGGTGATTAATACCTGACTTTGAAATTGCGCCAGAAGGGACAATCTCCCCAAGTTCTTTTAAGCTAACCTCTGGATATTCTAGTCGTAATGCAGCAATTTCTCGTAATTTTTCCGGCAAACTTTCTAACCCAATTTTATTTTTAATATACTCAATATTCTCGATTTGTTTGGAAGCCGCATCAATCGTTTTATTAAGATTCGCCGTTTCACAATTCACCAAACGATTAACAGAATTCCGCATATCCCGTACAATTCGGACATCTTCAAATTTCAGCATCGAGTTTGTTGCCCCAATTAGAGTTAAAAAATCCGCAATTTTTTCGGCACCTTTCAAATATGCAATATAGCCATTTCGTCGTTCCAATGTTCGCGCATTCAAATCAAAATAATTAAACATATCACAAATATCTTGGTTGTGCTCTTCATAAATCGAATAAATTTCTAAGTGATAGCGACTCGTTTCCGGATTATTCACAGAGCCTCCCGCCATAAAAGCGCCACGTAAATAGGAACGCATTTTCTGAGAGTTTCCCATAATAGAATCGGAAACATGGCTAGTAAACATAACGCCATCCATAATATCTAGATCTGCTAAAATATCTTTGGTGTCTTGTTTCAAACGAACAATATAGATATTATTTTTCTTTAATTTCATCTTTCGGCGGACTAATAATTCACTTCGGACATGATAATGATCTTTCAGCAGACTATAGATTCGTCGTGCAATCGCCGCATTTTCGGTTTGAACATTCAGTATCAGCTGGCGGTTTGCCAACGTTACCGCACCATTCATTCGAATAAGTGCTGCAAGTTCTGCTTTCGCATGCTCACGATGAACTTCCAACGTGGTTAATTCTTTTTTTACATCAGATGCGTAGGACAATCTTGCTCACCCTTTCTAATACTTTGGTCCAAAGACTAAGTGAAATAACTCTTCTACGACCTTATCACCATCATGAAAGACTCCCCCATTACGCAATTCAAGAAAATCCGTTGAAATAACACGGCAATTTTGCTCACGCAGACCTCGAAAATCATGGGCCACTTGTACAAGATATTCATCATAAATAACTGAATTCAAATAATTTTCCGGTACCTTTTCTGTATTGACTAACACAGTATTAATAAATTTTTGATTCAAATGCTCATGTAAGACCCGAATATGATCTGCATCCGTAAAGTGCTCGGTTTCTCCTTTTTGCGTCATAATATTGCAAATGTAAACCACTTCTGCTTCGGTTTCTTTAATCGCGGTTCCAATCTCTTCGATCATTAGATTAGGTAAAATACTCGTAAACAAACTTCCGGGTCCTAAAACAATCATATCTGCCTCAGAAATGGCTCGAATAATTTTTCTTGCTGCCTTCGGTTTGTCAGCGTTATTTGAATTGGTGACATATACATAATCAATCGTTTTCCGATCAATCGCAATTTTAGACTCGCCAGAAATCATTGAACCATCTTTAAATACTGCATGTAGCGTTAACGGTTTCTCCGATGCCGGATAAACATGACCATCGACATGCAAGATCTTTGATAGCAATTGAACCGCTTCGTAAGTACTTCCTCTCATTTCAGACAAAGCGGCAATGATCAGATTTCCGATCGTATGATTTGCCAAAAATTCATCTTCTTTTTTAAAACGATATTGAAAAATATCTTCATATAATTGGGGCATATCTGATAATGCAACTAGAACGTTACGTAAATCTCCTGGTGGCGAAATATTAATGCTTTCACGAATTTTCCCGCTACTGCCACCATCATCTGCCACGGTTACGATTGCTGTGATTTCTGCACTTTGATCACGTAATCCCTTTAAAATAACAGGCAATCCCGTTCCTCCACCGATCACAACAATTTTTGGTTTACGAATGCGATAGGTTTTCATGAGCGATTCACCGTCTCTTTCCGTTTTTCTTTGTCGCGGTGAGTGATATTTACATGATAGTTATCTTCTGTTAATGCCCGACCAATCCTTTCGGTTAGCGCAACCGATCGATGTTGCCCACCAGTACAACCTATAGCGATTGTAACATTATTTTTCCCTTCTTTTTTGTAACCGGGAAGCACCGTATCTAGGAGCGTTTTAAATTTTGTGTAAAACTCTTCCGTCTCAGAAAATTGCATAACATATTCATAAACAGCTTGATCCAAACCAGTCAGGGGGCGTAATTCCGCGATATAATGAGGATTTGGAAGAAAACGAACATCCATCACAATGTCTGCATCAATTGGCAACCCATATTTAAAACCAAACGACACCATTTCAATTCGAAAAGCATGTGTATCATTGCTTTTAAATTTTGCCATAATTTGTTCTCTCAGCTGACGAGGACTTAATACCGTTGTATCGATAATAACTTGAGCGTCTCCTTTGATCTCTTCGAGTAAGGCACGTTCTTTCCGGATCCCTTCTGTTACCAAACCATCCATTGCCAGCGGGTGAGTTCGGCGCGTTTCTTTGTACCGCGAAACCAGCTCTTCATCTGTTGCATCTAAAAACAAGACACTTGTATCAATTAAATTGGTATTTTCTAACTCAACTAGCATTTGTTGGATTTCTTTAAAGAAGTTTCTTGAACGTAAATCAATGACCAAGGCAATTTTGGATACTTTACCAGATTCTCTTACTAATTCCCAAAATTTTGGAACCAGATCTGGTGGCATATTATCAATGCAGAAAAAGCCCATATCTTCAAAGCTTTGCATCGCCACAGTTTTCCCTGCACCACTCATCCCGGTTATAATCACTAGTTTTAAATTATCGACCATTATTTTTCCTCCTTGA
>JAATGB010000139.1 GCA_015654945.1 Lactobacillales bacterium
CAGAAACAGAGCAAATACCGACTGATTCAGAATATGAATTGCCAAAAGAAGAAACTGGTTTTACGATCGGTGATATTGTGGGAAATGATCTTTCTGAAACAAAAGATGTTGAGTAAATTAAACTGTCTTTTTAGGAAAAGCTGCGGTTAAGAATCGCAGTTTTTTCTTTTTGTCAGAATGCATTTTTTAAGAGGAACGAAAAAGAATTTAACAGGCGCAGGAATGAGTACAATTGCGATTGTACTTGCATCTGGACCTGTTAATAGGTTAAACTACTATGGGACAGAAGAAAGACTAAGGAGGAATGCTAGATATGGCAAATCCAACAATTGCAATCGTTGGCCGCCCGAATGTTGGGAAGTCAACATTATTTAATCGAATCGCTGGTGAACGAATTTCCATCGTGGAAGATACCCCAGGAGTTACACGTGATCGGATATATGCTGTCGGAGAATGGTTAGGTAGAGAATTTAGCGTAATTGATACAGGTGGGATTGAAATGAGTCACGAACCTTTTATGGCGCAAATTAAATACCAGGCTGAAATCGCAATCGATGAAGCAGATGTAATTATTTTGGTTGTGAGTGGACGTGAAGGGATTACCGATGCAGATGAAACCGTTGCGCGCATGTTGTACAAAAGTAATAAACCGGTACTGTTAGCTGTTAATAAAGTTGATAATCCAGAAATGAGAAATGATATCTTTGAATTCTTTTCACTCGGCTTAGGCGAACCGTATCCTGTATCAGGAAGCCATGGTATTGGTTTAGGTGATTTACTTGATGCAGCAGTAAAATTCTTTTCGGTCGAGCAAGAGGAAGAAGAGGACGGCATCATTAAATTTAGCTTGATTGGTCGACCAAATGTAGGCAAGTCCTCATTGATTAACGCGTTACTAGGGGAAGAACGTGTAATTGTTTCCAGTATTGCTGGGACCACACGAGATGCAATTGATACCTCTTTTATTTCAGAATCAGGACAAGCTTTTACGATGATCGACACTGCTGGAATGCGTAAAAAAGGCAAAGTTTATGAATCAACTGAAAAATATAGTGTCATGCGAGCAATGCGGGCAATTGATCGCTCCGATGTCGTTCTGATGGTTTTAAATGCAGAAGAAGGGATTCGTGAATACGACAAAAGAATCGCTGGCTTTGCTCATGAAGCAGGTAAGGGAATTGTGATTTTGGTCAATAAATGGGATACACTTGAAAAAGACACCAACACAATGAGAGATTTTGAAAAAGATATAAGAGAACAGTTCCGTTATCTCGATTATGCGCCCATTCATTTTGTTTCAGCTAAGACGAAGCAACGCTTAAACAAATTACCTGAAATTATTGAAACAGTCAGCATGAATCAAAACCTACGGATTCCTTCTTCCTTATTGAATGATGTGATTATGGATGCAGTGGCAATTAACCCAACACCAACTGATAAAGGCAGACGTCTAAAAATTTTCTATTGTACACAAGTAGCTGTAAAACCACCTGCATTTGTAGTTTTTGTCAACGATGAAGAGTTAATGCATTTTTCCTATGAACGTTTTTTAGAAAATCAAATTCGAAAAGCATTTACCTTTGAAGGAACCCCCATTCGTGTGATTCCAAGAAAGAGAAAATAACAAATTCGGCATTTTACCATAAGTATCTGCTTAATGCAAATGTTAGCAAAAAAAATGATTTTTTTATTAAAAAATACGCAAAAGCCTTGCTATAAAAGGTTTCCTATGATATCTTGATTAAAGAAATATTGAATAATCAATATTTTAGATATCATTTCTATTTTTAATAGAAATGATCACCTAATGATGTAAAAAAACATCTAATCTCTTTTTGGAGGAGGTGAAATAGTACATGGCAAACAAAGCAGAATTAATCGATAACGTTGCTTCTTCAACTGGATTGACTAAGAAAGATGCAACAGCAGCTGTAGACGCTGTATTCTCTACAATCCAAGAAACACTTGCTAAAGGAGAAAAAGTTCAATTAATCGGTTTTGGTAACTTCGAAGTGCGTGAACGTGCAGCACGTAAAGGACGTAACCCACAAACTGGTAAAGAAATTCAAATCCCAGCAAGTAAAGTACCTGCATTTAAAGCTGGTAAAGCGTTAAAAGATGCTGTTAAATAAAACAGACTTAAAACGACGTCGTTGTACATGCCCTTATTTTGGTGTGTGCAACGGCTATTTTTTTGTTTTTCAGATGAGCTGGATGAAAGTCTTTAATTGAAAAGTTAATCAAAGTGTCATAGTAGAATAAATTCTTTGTTAATTCAAGTCAAGTATTGCAATGTACCATTAATTATTCGTTAAATAATAAATGGTGAATTTTTATTTATTATTATATGCAATTAGGTTAAAATATAAGTAGAGTGATCTTATTTAAGAGTGAATAAGGGAAGAGATAAAAAGATGAAAGTGGGAAGAATAATGTGGGAACTAGAAAGAGAATTGTTTAAAAAATGGTTAAGTAAAAATAAGTATTTGATCTTTATGACAGTCGGGATCTATGAAGCAGCTATTTTGGCCATTGGAATCGTAAATTTTCCTTATATAGATGATACAGCTCGGCAATTAGCCGGAGGAACAGATTTTGCAAAAAGTTACTCGCGCTGGGGAAGTGAGTTTGCTTCATGGTTGGTTCAAGGAAGCAGGCATTTAACTGATATGGGTCTAACAACGCATATTCTTACCGGAATGATTTTAGCCTTTGCAAGCATTATTGCAGTATATGTATTGAATGATAAAAAATTAGCAGTATTACCTCTGGTTGTCTCAACAATTATTGGATTGAACCCTTGGTTTTTGCAAAATGTGAGTTTTAGATTTGATAGTCCCTATATGGCTTTAAGCATATTAGCTTCATTTGCGCCTTTTCTTTGGTGGGAAAAAAATAAAAAAACGTTTTTTATAATGTCGATTATCGGTATTTTTTTTATGTGCAATACTTACCAAGCTTCTTCCGGAATCTATATCGTGATGGTATTAGCTCTTGCGTTAAAAGAAATCGTATCAAACGAAAAGATGGCTAAAATTTTACAGAAAGTGTTACTATCTGCAATTGCCTATATGATTGCAATGTTTGTCTATTTATTTGAAACAAAATTTAATCCTGAGTTGGCGAATCGAGGTGGAAATGTTGTTGTTGCTCGCTTAGTAGATATGCCAAAAACAATTTTGGACAACAGTCAAATGTATTTAAATAAAATACTAGAACAAAGTGCACACATCTGGATTTATCTTTTTGTTATCTTAATTGCATTATTTATTCTAACAAATGTTTTAAGTTCAGAAGCAAACTTTTTTAAAACTTTATTTTTTGTAATCGCCTATTTAATTTTGGCAGCGATACTAAGCTATGGCATCTTTTTGATATTTCCCGAAAAATTGGCTTTGGCATCACCAAGATATGCGTATGGATTCAGTGTATTTGTTGCACTAACTTTTATCTTACTCTTACGCAAAATGCCTTTGTTTTCATTTAATTTAGTGACCAAGCTACTTGTCAGTTTATTTTGCTATTATTTACTTTCATTTCCATTCATTTATGCGGCGTCACTTCACTACCAAAAAGAGTCATTTGAGAGACAAAGTCTTATTTTAGCTACCGATTTAAAAAATGTAATTACACCGGATACTACTGGTATTTATTCTAATACGCTTTTTAAAGAGTCACCTATTTTACTAAATACGGAACGAAATTACCCGATTATAGATAATCTAGTCCCACACAACCAAGAAATTTATTGGCCAAATCAACTGTTATTTATAACCTATACTGGAATACAGTTCAATATTCAGGCATTTGCTGTTGATAAATTTGAAAAAAAAGCAGAGGAATTAAAAGTATCCGATTATTATTATGACATCTATAAAAAAGATACAAACATATATGTGATTATGAAATAGGCGATTTTTAATTAGAGTAACACCAAAAAATAGGTCACTCCCCACTAAATAGCTAGGGAGTTTTGGCCTATTTTTTTAGCTTTAAAAGAAAAAGGCAAAGCAATGGTTGATTTGTTAGAAAAACTCTTGATCTAATCCTTTTTTTTCTTGTTCTGGATTGACTTTCATAGGAATGAAGGCAGAAATCAGCTGAAAAAGAATCCAAGTAACACTTACAGAAAGTAGCACGGTGATAACAATAGCAAAACTTTGTGTGAGTAGTAACCAAAGATTACCATTGATCAATCCGTTTGCTCCTTCTGGATTAATGACGTTGCTTGCGAATATACCCGTTGCTAAGGCACTAAGGGCACCACCAATAGCATTCATTCCAAAAGTATCGACCGGATCATCAATTTTAAAATAGGGCAATATCGTTTCAATAATCCATTTACAAGTAGCACTAATCCCAAAAGCAAGGAGAAGCGAGCTTAGAGGCGATACATAACCGACTGTCGCAGTACTTGCCACCAAACCGGTGATAATGCCATTCAAGAAACTAGTGAAAGAAAGTTTTCTTGCAAAATAATAGGAACAACATTCCCAACCTAAGCCACCAAAAGCCATACAAATGAGTGTATTAATCAAAATAATTGTTGTATGTTGATTCAATTCACCGACAGGACCGCTGTTAAAACCAAACCAACCAAATGTAATAAAAAGTGTGCCCATAAATAAAAAAATAGGCTGACTTTCGACTTCTTCTTTTTGTGTAATTCGATTTCCAACTAAAGCTGCAAGTAAATAGCTCGAGCTTCCTGCGGATAAATGAACAACCAACGCACCAGAGAAATCTAAGACACCCATTTGATGTAACCAACCGTTTTCAGCCCAAATCCAATGAGCAAGCGGTGCGTAGACCAGTAAAATCCATAATGGAAGAAAAAAGAGAAAGCTTATGATCGTAATTCTTTCAAAAACACCTCCAATTAACATGATGACTGCGTATAAACAAAAACATAACTGTAGCAGAACTTGACTGTTTTCAATGGTCGAAGCAGCAAGAATACTTGCTGTATTAAAAATACTCCAGTGAAAATTGCCTAGCCATGGATTTTCTTGGCTAAAAGCAAGTGAATAACCGGCACCTAGCCAGGTGACAATTGCGACAAATAACGATGCGGTTAAAAAATAAAGACTATGAATTGTGTTCTTTGAATGGAGAAAGCTGAGGTAAAAAATTCCAGCGCCAAAAATCATCAGCCACATGGATAGAATACAAACATAAATAAAAAGTGTGTCCATAAAAGAATCCATCCTTCGTAAGTTAGTAGTTGCGTAAAGAAAAATCGCGTGATATAATACAAAACGTAATTATTACGATTTAAAAAGAATACTGTTTATTTTGATAGATGTCAAGATAAAATTTGGAGAAGGAAGTTGGTAAAATAATGAATCGTACATATTCAGTTCTTGTAATCGGTGCCGGCGCGGCGGGAATTGGTTTTGGAGTTGCGTTAAAGCAGCTTATAAATACCTCTTTTTTAATTATTGACAAAGGAGAGATTGGTGAAAACTTTAAAAACTGGCCGAAAGAAACGAAGCTTATTACACCTTCCTTTACAATGAATGGGTTTGGCATGCCCGATTTAAATGCAATTGCACCATTTACTTCGCCAGCGTTTACGCTAGGGAAGGAACACCTGTCGGGGAAAGAATATGCAGAATATCTAGCGCTTGTAGCAGATACATTTGAATTACCTGTTCAAGAAAATACCGCAGTTGAAGAAATTACACAGCAGGAATCACTGTATAGAGTTAAAACGTCACAAGGAACGATCCAAGCAAAATACATTATTATGGCAGTAGGTGAATTTTCTGCTCCGAATAGAAGTCAAATAAAAGGAAGTGAATGGGGCATTCATTATGGGGAGATTGCTTCTTTTGCTGATTTTTTAGAACCGCAACAAATCGTCATTGGTGGGAACGAAAGTGGCATTGATGCCGCGATTCATTTAGCAGAAAATGGGAAAGAGGTGCTCGTTTATACTTCTTCCAGTGGTTTGCATTCTCCAGAAGCAGATCCTAGTATTCGATTATCTCCTTCAACAAGAGAACGCTTACTGAATGAAATTCAACGAGGGGCAAAAATCAAGCTCACAGAAAATGCTAAATTAATGGAAATTTCACCTCAAGGGGCAGGCTATCGTTTAACCTTTGAGAACGGCACAATACTCCATAGTCAAACAAGGCCGATTTTATGCACGGGTTTTGTTAGCGAAGCCCGCAATATTGCCCCCGCATTTTTTGATTTTTCAACGAAGGAAGTACCACTTCTAACAAATTCAGATGAATCTGATCGCGGAACAAATCTTTTCATGATTGGTCCAAGTGTGCGACAACAAAAAGTTATTTTTTGTTATATCTATAAATTTAGACAACGATTTGCACCGATTATTACTGAAATTGCTAAACGAGAAGGACAGACAATCAAGCAAGAAAAATTAAAAGACTATGTCGAAAGTAATATGTATTTAGAAGATCTCTCTTGTTGTGATGTTTCTTGTGAATGCTGATAAAATAAAAAGCAGGTGACCAACAGAGGTAAATCAAGCACTCTGTTCGTTCCCGCTTTTTGTTTATTTAACTTCTTTAAAAATTGCAATTCTTCTTAATTTGGGGGAATATTTTTTCAATTCCAAACGATCCGGATTATTTCGTGTATTTTTTGAAGTAAGATATAATCTTTCGCCTGTTTCAACACATTCTAACAAAATATTTTTACGCACGCCATTCACTCCTTTCCATCAATTAATTATCGATCACTTTTTTATCCTTATAATATCCTTTTAAAGATACGTGATGGCTCATTCGGTATTCGCCAAGAGCGTGATCAAAAGAGACTGCAGGTGCTGAGATCCCTTTGTGTGTCCGGCGTTTTCTTTTCTTTGATTTCGATGTTTTTCTTGCAGGGACGGCCATGATGATTCTCCTTTCAAAATGTAATGATTACGTTTTATATAATAGAACACTCTTACTTAAATTTCAAGTCTTTTCTTTATTATTTACTAAAAAGCGAGTATAAAAAGGTTGCATGGCTAAAAAAGAAGTGGTATATTTACAAAGCGTAATGATTACGTTCTAAACAAAACTATCAAAATAAGCTGTAAAAATTAGAAGAGAAAGGATGATAACTTTGGTAGCTAAACGGATACCAATCACAGTTGTTACAGGATTTCTAGGGGCAGGTAAGACCACATTGATTAACCAAATCCTACCTCAAGAAGGAGTGCCAAGAGAAAATATTGCAATTATTGTTAACGAATTTGGTGAGGTGGGAATTGATCATCAATTAATTTTGGATGTAGAAGAAGAGGTTTTTCAGTTAAACAATGGCTGTATTTGTTGTTCTTTACGTGAAGATTTACTTTCTGTATTAATGGCAATGAAAAGCGTTTTTTTGGAACAAGATGTTTTATTGAAAAAAGTCATTATTGAAACGACTGGGTTATCCGATCCTTTACCGATTATTCAAACAATTATCGCAACTGCTGAAATTCAAGACTTCTTTGAATTAGACAGCGTCTTAACCGTGGTGGACGCTTCAAACTATTATCAAACGATTTCTCGATTTACCGAAGTAACCAAGCAAATATCTTGTGCAGATAAACTGTTTTTATCAAAAATAGCAACAACAACTCGTGCAAATAACGAAAAAATACGAGCCGAAATTCGAGAATTAAACCCATTAGCGGCTATCCAAAATATGTCACTGAACACATCGATTAAAGCTTCTGATTTTTTTGATTTGGCGCTTTTTGACAGCAAAGAAGAAGTGTTTACTGCATTAGAATTAGCAGAATCAAATGCCGATCAGGACCACTGTGAACACCATCATGATCATTCTCACCATGCTCACGAAGGACATGTGCATCA
>JAATGB010000010.1 GCA_015654945.1 Lactobacillales bacterium
TCTCGTACTTGTATCTTCGATTTGCGCATCATAAGAAACCAATTCTAAAAAGAAAGGCAGCCCTTCTGCTACACACTCTGATCCAATTCTTTCCATGTATGCTTTTTTCTGTTCGTTGATAGACTCGGCTTCATCCACATCATAATAAAGCAAGAATTTACACGCGTCGGCACCTGCTTCTTTCAACCTTTTTACAGACCAGCTGTTCAAAGAATCCGGCAAACGTCCTGGTGTTGCTGCATCATAGCCTGTTTTTTCATACGCAAGCAATAAACCCGAAGTTTTAGCGCGTGCTTTTGCGGCTGGCAAACCATATTCCGGATCTACTAAAATGGAAGTTGCATACGGGGTTAACTCTTCTGACACGATTTTTTTAAACGATTCAATGTCTTCATTCGTAACCGTTTCTTTGTGTTTAGCAATCATTTTTTTCAATGCGCCTCGTTGGTCAATCGCTAATGCGCCAATAATCCCTGCGTTATTGCTTGTATTTTCTAATGCGTTGTATTGCTCTAAACTTACTGCTTTCATTTTACTTGTCTCCTTCTAATTTATTAGGTAGTAAGCTTACTCACTCTTTTTTTCTTCTTGCACCACATAAGAGGATACTTAACTTCCTGCTTCCATCTGATGTAGGGTCATTTCACTTTCTCTCTATTCTTCATTCTAATTTGTTTCATCAGTTCCCTAACATCTGAAAAATCAGTTAGTCCTTTTCTAAAAGCTGTGGAGCTTCCCGCCGCAAGACTCTGTTGAAGATTGCTTGATGGTTCTTTATTTTTTAAAATCCCACCAACAAAAGTGCCCAAAAGCGTATCCCCCGCACAAGCTGTGTTCACTACCTTTCCTTTCGGTGAATTCCCTTCAATACACACCTCTTCGCTGAGAAAGACACCACCAAGTCCACCTAGAGAAAGCAAAACATTTTTTGCACCTCGAGAAATCAATTCTTTTGCATATACGATACATTCTTCTTTGGTAAGCTTTTTCTTACCAAACCAGGTTGCTATTTCTTCTTCGTTTGGTTTTAATAGGTACGGATGATATTTGAGGCAATCCAAGACTTCAGCATAACTAGTATCCAAAATCAAAAAAATGTCTCGCTCCTGACAAATTTTACTAATTTCGACTAAAATTTTAGGCGAAACACCTCGCGGAAGACTGCCAGATACACAGAGATAATCACCTGCTTGAATTTTTTTAACTTTTTGAATCAAGTCAGCTGTTGCTTTTTTTGAGATAACAGGCCCTTGATTGACTAGTTTGTACTCCTGCTTCTCAGAGTTCACTTGCGTGAAAACATTAATTCTCGTGATGCCGTCAACCTCTACAAAATCTGTCTGAATTTCTTTTGCATTCAGATATTCGTCAATATACTTTCCTGTAAATCCTCCGCGAAAACCGAGCGCTGTACTCTCAATTCCTAGCATTTTCAAAACCAAAGAAACATTTACACCTTTCCCATTTGCTTGGACATCATCATCTAATGTTCTATTTACTACTTTTGGTACTAACTGATCCGTTTCAATAAATAAGTCAATGGCTAAGTTCATCGTACACGTATATACATTGGGCATATTTCAAACCTCACTTCCTGCTATTTATTATGCCTGCTATTTCACCGTAAATGTTTTCTAAATAACCCGCTCTAATAGAAAATATTTTCAACACATCGGTCAAAAGAAGGACACCCACAAAATTTCATTTTGCTTTTAGTAAAAAAAACAATACAATGGAAGTATGAAATAAACGGAAGGAAGAAAAACATGGATAACAAACTAAGTGACACTGAAGCTTATTTATGGAACTATATCCATAAAAATATCAACCAAATTCCGAACTTATCAATTGTAAAGCTGAGTGAAATGGCAAATGTTTCAACAACAACCATCGTCCGAGCAATGAAAAAAAAAGGGTATGAGGGTTATACCTCGTTTAAACATCACTTAAAAGAGCAAGCAAACTCTACGATTAATTTTTCCGTAGTTGAGAAAGTCGACAGTGAAATCAAACAATCCATCTTAAAAAATGAACAAGAAGTGATTCGAACCATTAATAGATTAGACACTGGAGTGATTGAAGATGCCATCCAAAAAATTAGAAGTTCTCACCGGATTATTATCTTTGCTCGTGCTTTTTCAGAATTTATCGGTGAAGAAATGAAGGTGAAATTTCAACTAGCTGGCAAATATTGTGAATTGCACACGGATCCAAGTATCATAAAAATTATCAGTAGTCGGTTAGATAAGACAGACATGGTCATCTTTGTTTCTTTAAATGGAGAAACCCAAGAACTCGTTATTGCCGCAGAGAATTGTTACAATAACGATATCAGCACACTTGTCATCACCGCCAATAAGGAAAGTACTCTCGTCAATTTAGCTGATTTATCCTTAATCGGCTTCAAATCAGAGATCTCTTTTTTTCCTGACTATGAAGTAAGATCACGGTTGCCATTAGCAGTGATTACTAGAATTTTACTTGACTCCTATGCAATTCGTGATACGAAACTTCAAAAAAACAATTGAACATAAAAAGCTCGTTAAATCAAACCGTTTGCTTTAAACGATTGCATTCAACGAGCTTTTTTCTAATCTTGTTGAACTTCCCCTACTAGGAAAGCAGAAATTGTGTGATTGAAAAATTCAATAAATGGTCCTGTACCGAATGCCGTTAAGATTGTTCCGACACCCACGATCGTGCCAAATGGACTATCTCCTAGCACTGTTCCAAAAATAAACCCAACGACCACACAAATAAAATCAGTTCCAATTCTGGCAACTCTAAATGAAACATTTGGCGCATGATCTGCTATCATAATTGCTAATGCATCATAGGGTGCCACACCTAAATCAGCAGTCATATAAAGAGAAGCACCTAAACACAAAATAATGGCGCCTACGATTAACAACATAATCTTTACCAAAAAAGATTTTTCTTCATCTGCGGAGATAAACGTTCCTTTAAACATGGATAAGAAAAAATCAACCATATATCCAACAAATACCATATTAATAACTGTTCCTAAACCCAATAGATGTCTACCAAAAAACAACATTGAAAGAAGCAACAAAATATTTAGTACCAATTGATAATTACCTAAACTAGCACCTAAATAGTTGCTGACAGCAGTATTCATTCCAGTATAAGTATCCATTCCTAGTAATGAACCTTTACAAATAGAGATACCAAAAGACAAAATCGTCACTCCTAAAACGGAACATAGTATCTTTCTCAAAGAATAGTTTTTCAAATTCATTCTACTTCACGCCCTTCTCTTTCATATCTAAAACCACTT
The DNA here is from genome assembly GCA_015654945.1 of Lactobacillales bacterium. Lineage (GTDB taxonomy): Bacteria > Bacillota > Bacilli > Lactobacillales > Vagococcaceae > JAATGB01. The sequence continues at coordinate 3,299 of JAATGB010000010.1, forward strand.
CATAAAATCCTTTAAATAGTAAACTTGTTGAAACCGCCCCTGGATCAGGAACTCCAAAGTTTTTATTATGAAAGTTTTTTGCGCGACCTTTTTTTGCTAACATATTTTTCGTTTTTTCTACGCCCACTAAAGAGCCAGAGTAGGCTACTTTAATTCCTTCTACAATATCCGAAGAGGTCTCCGCGAATTCCGATATATCCGACACTGCAGGAGTCAGTGCATCCACCATTGTTTTATCGCCAACGCAAGCCTTCCCTCTAGTTGTGATCGCCTCTTCCCCACAAGACAAGAAAATGACAGATTGCTTTAAATCCATTTCTTTCACTTTCTTCACTTTAAAACCTCGCAAACCACCAATAAACAGTGAACCAAATATCACACCTGATGCGCCTCCCATTGACTTGAGCAACTCTAAACCAACATCATTTGCAATATCATCAATGTATTCGTAGTTTTTTTCGTTCAATTTTTTCAACACGCTTGTAAAACCACGTTTCATCCCTGTTCCATGGTCACCATCTCCAATAATTTCATCAATCTCTGTCAGATAAGGTTCACTTTCAATGATATTCTCTCCGGCTTTTATAATCATCTCTTTAAATATTTTTGCGTTAATTGTTTCCATTTTCATCCTCCTAAACTGTAAAATCATACCCTTGAACAGGAACTGCATACTCTCCCAATTCTTCTGTTACTGGTAAAATTGTTAAGATCATCCCATTTTCGTTAAACATATCATAGTAGTGCCCCACTGAAGAAAATACCACTTCATATCCTTTTGATTCCAAATAATTTGTGATGGAGTAAAGTAACACATTGCTTTCCAAATAGGACATATACAACATCGCATTCAATTGGATCCATACCTTTTTTGAGCTAAAGCGGGGCAAGTCATTCAAAATAAAATCACAAGCATTTTTAACAAAATTTTCTTCTGATACATAAGGCGTTTCATAGATAGGTGGTTCACCTGCTAACCCTTTTCCAAATAAAAGCTGTCCTTCCTCATTAACCATCACAATTCCAGAAGATATTTGGTTATTCGCTTTTTCCAACAACAGATTAATCTCGTTCAAATTTTTTCCTTGATTTGCCGCTTGATTTGCTATTTTGGTCAACAATAAAATTCCCGTTAGACCCGCTCGTTCTTCACGATTCTCCATCGAACTGAATAAGCTATCTCGAACACTGCATAATCTTGCCTCAATCCCTTCATTTGCTAATAACTCAATTGCCATGTCATTATTCAAAACATCTCCAGCATAATTATTGGTAAGAATAATAACTCCTTTTCCTTGATCCATTTCTTTTGCCAAATTATAGATAGCGTAAGCATTCGGGGCTGTGTCCATTTCCCCCATGCATATTCCGTCTGCTAAATTTTCGGCAATGATTCCTGGGAATAATTGACCTAAGCCACCACCCCCATCAACTAGAACGGTTACACGATTAGGTGTTACCTTTTTCTTTACCAAAGAATACCCATACTCATTGGAAATTTGCTCGTAGTATCCTTTCTTTGTTTGCATAATTCCTAAAATTTCTCTCTCCAAAAGCTGCTCATCGCTGTCTACCAATACCGCACGATTTCTTACTTTTTGTAACATGTCAAACCTCTTTTCTATAAATTATTTCTTTGTCATAAGGTAAAAACCAACTATCTTCGCTACACTAACTATTATAAACTTTCGTAAAATGAAAATGTTTTCATAATGAGGATACTTCGCAGAAAAGTTTTTCTTTTTCATTGCTTATAGACAGTACAAGAATAAGAAAGACATAGATTGAGCGTACTTCAAAAAAAACGAGTCTAATTGATTCATGCGCATCTATTTTGGAACAAACTTGCAGATACCAATGACAGAGATTCTTTCACTCGTGTTAGTTCAAATAAAAAAAGAAGAACCACAGTCATTTTCACGACTGTAACTCTTCGCTTTTTATTTTCTCTTACTGGTTAGAAAAAACGAAAGAGCAACCACGCTTATCCGGAATAGCTTACATTCGTCTTTGATAAAAATCACTAAGATTGTAATTTTTTAGTTTGTATTGCAGAGAACTACCGCTCCAACCAGTTTTTTACGTAATTCAGAAATTGATGTTTGACAAATTTTTTCACCAAACACCGTAACCGTTCCTTTTATCGGTCAAAGATAACCACTTATCTTTTAAAAATAACCGTTTATCTCTTAACTATATACAAAAATTATATAACCGATTACTATCAACTATAAGGAGGTAAAAAGATGAAAGTAACATTCAAAAAAAATGAACAATTGGAAAGCGATGCAATTGTCTTACATGCTAAAGAAAAAAACAAAGAAATTGAGACGATTATTGATTATATTACGACTATATCGAAAACAATTATTGGTAAGCAAAATAATTGTAATTTTAGTATTCCAATTTGTGACTATATAAATTTTTATTCCAGTCAAAAAAATATTTATGGGACTACATTAGAGAAAGAAGTGACAATTTCTTATCGCTTATATGAACTTGAAGCTATTCTACCAGCTAACTTTGTTCGAATATCAAACACAGAAATCATTAACTTGAATTTTGTCTCTGATTTTTCATTAACAAACAACGGATTCATCCTTATTACATTTAAAAATGGGAAAAAAAGCAGTTCTTCAAGAAGGTTCTTAAAAAAAATAAAGGAGAAATTATTATGAAAATAAAAATCATGAAAACAATATTTTCAGGCGTAACAAGTGGGATTTTTATCGGTTTATGCATATCTATGCTATTCTCATACCTGAGCAAATCTAATTACTACCATCCGGCACCTCAAGCTTTTAGCAATCAATTTGACAATGAAATAACAGAGATGATCGTTTCAGTATTGATTTGGTCTGCTATCGGAATTGTTTTTTCTTTAAGTAGCCTCATTTTTTGGGTAACCGATTGGAGTGTCACAAAAATGACAGTTACTCATTTTTGTGTCGATTACATCGGATTTTTACCACTAGCTATTTATGCAAAATGGTTTCCTTTGAATAGCCGAGAAATAATTGTTTTTTCCATCATCTATTTACTAATATATATCATTATGTGGTTTATCTTCATGTTTCTTGCAAAAAAAGAAGTAGCCTCACTTAACGATAAAATCCATAGCAGCTAGAGCTACAAAGAAAAAAACAATAGTTGCATGCAAAAAAACGGAGCAACAAAAATATTTCCACTGGTCTACAGATAAATGGAAAACCGATGTGAAAAGAAATTTTATTGGTTTTAATGTCAACTGAATTATTCTAAAAATGATTGGATTATCTTTGATTTAGAAGAGTTAAACTCACCTTTAGACATTTACCACTAAGCTTAAAATTGAAAAGTTATTGTTAATTAGATCCGCTCTTGACCGTTACTGTTTTGATCAACAGTAGAAAAGAGCTAAAACTCACTTTATATATAACAAAGAAAACCACATACTCAAAATCATTTAAACAAAATTAGTTAGCAAAACCAATGAACCAAAGAGTCATACAATCCAGTGCTAGCTCTAGGTTATATTTATAAATAATACTCTTTTTATGTAAAAACTTTTTTTGGAATTTTGAACATTCCTTTTTCAAACTATAACAACTATCGTGTGATAATTTGTATAGCTAATTCCTTTATTTTTTGATTTTATAAA
>JAATGB010000013.1 GCA_015654945.1 Lactobacillales bacterium
AAAGAGATGGATAGCGTTACTGATGAAACGATCGATCAATATATTCTTAAATTAAATTTACGACCAAGAAAATGTTTACACTGGAAAACACCCTATGAACTATTTTTTGGAGTAACGTTGCACTTAATTTGACAATTCAAGGCATAAAAAAAGACGCTTCTTTTTTACAGAAACGTCTTTTTATTTTATTTTCTCGTTAACAACGCTACTGTTTCAATATGTGCTGTTTGTGGGAACATATCCACTGGTTGGACTTTTTGTAATTGATAGCCGCCCGCCACAAGCAGTTTCACATCTCTGGCAAAAGTGGCTGGGTTACAGGAAATATAGACAAATCTTTCGGGTTTCATTTCAAGAGCTGCTGCAATAAACTCTGGCGCTAAGCCTTTTCTTGGTGGATCGACCACTAAGACATTTGCTCGAATATCCGCTGCTTGCCATTTTTTCATGACTACTTCAGCCGTTCCTTTTTCAAACGTCACATTTTCTACCTCGTTGACTAACGCATTGAGCTTCGCATCTTGAACCGCCTCTTTAATCACTTCAACACCATAGACTTGCTTGACTTGATCTGCTAATGCGAGCGAAATCGTCCCGATGCCAGAATATGCATCAATCACAATATCAGTCGGTTTTAATGCCGCAAATTCAAGCGCTTTTTGATACAAAATTTCTGCTTGAACCGTATTTACTTGGTAGAAAGAATGGGAAGAAATATGGTACTTTTTTCCTAATAAGGTGTCCGTCACATAATTTTCACCGAAAAGCAATCTGCTTTCTTTTCCTAAAATAACATTCGTACTTTCGGGATTAATATTTTGAATAATGGAAACCACTTCTGGCAGTGCCGCTGTAATGTCTTCGACCATTTTTTCATATTGAAAAAGCTTACCCGTTCGCGTGACCAGAACAATCATCATTTCATGGCTATAATGCCCTCTTCTGACGATAATATGGCGCAGGTTTCCGGTATTATCGCGTTCATTGTACGGTTTTACTTGGTAACTACGCATAATATCTCGCACAATTTTCACTGCATCGTCAATCTTCGGATCTTGGATATAAAAATTTTCCATCGGAATCAGATCATGGCTATTTTTACGGAAGAAACCAGTCGTTAAAGCTTCTGCTACTTTTCTAACAGGGATCTGTGCTTTATTGCGGTAGGCTTCTGGGTGTGCCATGCCAATCGTTGGCAAAATTTCAACACCTGATAACTTCGCACCACGTTCGACTGCGCGACGTACTTGTTCTTCTTTAAACGCAAGTTGTTTGTCATATTTTAGATGTTGCAACGGTGCAATACCGGTGCGCAACAACATGTCATCCGTTTCCAAAACGCGATCGTCACTTTTTTCAAGTAACGTTTGAACTTTACCGTAGCCAAATTGTTTGCCCGTTTTAAGAACCAACATGTCAATTTTTTCTCCTGGCAACGCGTTTTCAACAAAAAGAGGATATCCTTCGACTTTTGCAACGCCTAAGCCTTCATACGTCAGATCTTCAATTTCGACAACAAGTGTCTGATTTTTTTCAACAGGTACTTCATTTCGTTTATTCATTCATTTTCTCTTTTCTTTACTTTTCTCTATTTTAAAAAATAGGGGGACAAATTGCAACGGTCTTTCCTCAAAAAAATCAGATGTAGCACATGTACATCTGATTTCCGTCTGTTACTCTCTATTCGAAATTTTTCCATCGCCATCGAGATCCTCATCTGTCAGATCTTCGACTTCTTTGACGAAAGCAGTGGTCGCATCGCGATATTCATCAATATCTCCTTTAACCGCACTATCAGGGATATCATCTAAATTCGCAAACATCTCAATATGCTGATGCAAATTGGTAAAGGTCATTGGAGCATCCCCGCCATATTCGCCATCCAGATTGATCATCATTTTAACTTTATCATCTAAGGCTTCCGCATAAAATTTTGTCGTTTTTGTGTAGATAATTCGTGGATCTTTGATATGCTTTCCACCATTTAGCATCAATGCAATCAAGTGCAGGATTTCCACTAAATTAGCTGTCTTAATCACAATCAACGAAAATTTACCATCATCCAGCTGTGCATCTGGCGCAATTTGCTCAAACCCACCAATCGAATTCGTGAGTCCTAAGAAAAACATGGAAGCTTTGCCTTCATATTCGCCCTCGTCATAAACTAGTTTCATATTAATTGGTTTGACACGCGGCAACATTTCTGCCCCTTTAACTAAATACGCCAAATAACCGAAAACACTTTTTAGTTGCGAAGGCACATCATAGGTCAATTCGGTCAAATAGCCGCCCGCACCAATATTAATAAAATAATGATCATTGGCTTTGCCAATATCCATTGGTAAAATTTGATTTTTTTTAATTACCTGCGCAGCTTTCACAATATTGTCGCGCGGAATTTTCAAGGCTCTTGCATAATCATTCGTTGTTCCTGCAGGAATGATCGCAACTCTTGGCCTTTTTTCTAAAGGAGCAATTCCGTTCACAACTTCATTAATTGTGCCATCTCCTCCAGCGGCAACGAGCAATTTAAAGCCAGCTTTCGCCGCTCTTAGGGCTTCTTTTTTCGCAGAATTTTTTTCTGGCGTCGTCGCAAAAGCACTGGCCTCATAGCCAGATTCTTCTAGTATTTGCAAGATCGCAACTAAATTTTTTTTGATTGCCTCTTTTCCAGAAGTCGGATTATAAATGACTCTAGCTCTCATTACTTTTCTCCTTTAAAGATCGTCTTTATCTTTTTTCTAACTCGACCTTTAGTAATTGATTAAGCACACCTGGATTTGCTTTTCCCTTAGTTGCTTTCATGATTTGCCCCACAAGGAATCCAACCGCTCGATCTTTCCCATTTTTAAAATCGTCAATTGATTGTTGATTTTGATCAAGAACTTCGTTAATGAGTGGTAGTAATTGTGCTGGATCAGATAGTTGTACTAAGCCTTTTGCTTCGACAACTTCTTTCGCATCACCGCCATTTTCAATCAGTTCTTTAAACACTTTTTTCGCAATTTTTGAGCTGATTGTTCCGTCGGCAATTAGTTGAATCATACCCGCCAAATTATTTGGCGTTAATTTGGTCGCACCCAACTCCATTTTTTCACTGTTTAAATAACCGGAAACTTCACCCATCAACCAGTTTGAAGCTTGTTTGGCATCTGCACCATTTTCTAAGGTTGCTTCAAAGAAATCAGACATTTCTTTCGTTAAAGTCAGAACCATCGCATCATATTCGGGTAAACCTAATTGATCGCGGTAACGTTGACGTCGTTCTTGTGGCAGCTCTGGTAAGCTCGCACGAATTTTTTCGATCCATTTATTTGAAATTTCAAATTTAGGAATATCAGGTTCTGGGAAGTAGCGATAATCGCTGGAGCCTTCCTTCACACGCATCAGTAGCGTTTCAGCGGTTGCTTCATCATAGCGCCGTGTTTCTTGATCAATCACACCACCTGATAGAAGTACACGTGCTTGACGTTTTTCTTCAAATGCCAGCCCTTTTTTTACAAAGCTTAAGGAGTTTAAATTTTTCAATTCCGTTTTGGTACCAAATGCTTCTTGTCCATAAGGGCGTAAAGAAATATTCGCATCGCATCGCATCGAGCCTTCTTCCATCTTCACATCACTGACACCAGTAAATTGAATAACAGAACGAACGGCTTCAAGATAGGCATACGCCTCTTCAGGCGAACGCATATCGGCTTCTGAAACGATTTCAATTAAAGGGGTTCCTTGACGATTAAGGTCAACATAAGAATAGCCAGCTGATCCATGAATGTTTTTACCGGCGTCTTCCTCTAAATGCACCCGTTCAATCCGGATTTTTTTCTTTTTCCCTTCCACTTCAATCTCAATCCAGCCATCATGTCCAATTGGCTCGTCGAATTGTGAGATTTGATAGGCCTTGGGATTATCTGGATAAAAATAGTTTTTTCGATCAAAATGCGTGAGCTGTGAAATTTGGCAGTTCAACGCAAGCGCGGCTTTCATACCAAATTCTAATGCTCGTTCATTCATCACAGGCAAAACTCCTGGATAGCTCCAATCAATGATGTTGGTGTTGCTATTGGGTTCTGCACCAAAATGAGCGGGAGTTGGAGAAAAGATTTTAGAGTTCGTATTTAATTCTACATGGACTTCTAAGCCAATCACCGTTTCAAAATTCATTCTGCAATCCCCCCTAAAATTGTTGGTTTTTGTTGATGAAAGTCCGTTGCTTGTTCAAAAGCGTAAGCTGCTTTATACATCGTTGCTTCATCAAAATGTTTGCCGATAATTTGTAAACCAACAGGCAGTCCCGCTGCAAAGCCGCAAGGAATAGACATTCCCGGCACTCCTGCAAGGTTCACTGGAATGGTTAAGATATCACTCATGTACATGGTAATCGGATCATTAATATTTTCGCCCAAGCCATAAGCTACAGTTGGAGAAGTTGGTCCAATAATTAAATCATATTTTTCAAAGGCGCGATCAAAATCTTGCTTGATGAGCGAACGAACTTGGCCTGCTTTTTTGAAATAAGCATCGTAATAACCCGCACTCAATGAAAACGTCCCAAGCATAATCCGGCGTTTCACTTCCATTCCAAAGCCTTCCGTACGAGAATTCACATAGACATCTTCTAAGTTTTTGACGTTTTCAGAGCGGTATCCGTAACGAATCCCATCGAATCTTTGCAAATTAGAGGAAGCTTCTGAAGAGGCAATAATATAATAGACCGCCACGCCATATTTAGAATGAGGCAAACTGATTTCTTCGACAATTGCCCCTAATTCTTTAAAGGTTATGACCGCTTTTTCAACTGCTTCACGGACTTCTTTTTGGATTCCTTCTCCCATAAATTCTTTGGGCACACCAATCCTCATCCCTTTAATAGCTCCCGTTAATCCAGCAGTAAAATCTGGAACCGCAAGATTCGCACTTGTGCCATCTTTTTTGTCATAGCCACTAATTGCATTTAAGGCCAAGGCGTTGTCTTTGACGTTACGTGTTAAGGTGCCAATTTGGTCAAGACTGGATGCAAACGCAATCAAACCAAATCGTGAAACCCGTCCATAGGTTGGTTTCATGCCGACAATCCCATTGAATCCAGCTGGTTGACGAATACTTCCGCCTGTATCACTCCCAAGCGAAACTGGAATTTGTCCTGCAGCGACTGCTGCAGCAGAGCCACCAGAAGAGCCGCCCGGAACCTTCGTTTGATCCCACGCATTTTTCGTAGTTTTAAAATAGGAATTTTCGGTACTTCCGCCCATCGCAAACTCATCCATATTTAATTTACCAACAGGAATTAAGCCTGCTTGATAGACTTTATTCATCACAGTTGCATCGTAAATCGGTTCAAAATTTGCCAAAATTTTACTTGCGGCGGTTGTCCGCAAATCTTTGGTAACAATATTGTCCTTGATTCCAATCGGAATTCCTGCTAGTGGCTGATCAGAAGTGATTCCTGCTTGATCCAATTCGGCTGCCTTTTGCATCGCTTTTTCTTCATTTAAGGTAAGAAATGCGTCTATGTTTGCTTCGGTTTCTTTGATCCGATCAAAAGTTGCTTTCGTTAGCTCTGTGGCGCTAATTTCTTTGGTTGTTAATTTTTCATGGAGTGTTACTAAATCCAAATCGTATAATTTCGTCACTATGCGCCAGCCTCCCCATTATCCATAATTGCGGGTACTTTGATGTAACCATTTTCTGCTTCTGGAATGTTTTTAAACAATTCATCCCGATCTGTTCCCGGTTCAGAAACATCTTCGCGCATCACATTAAGATTTTCCGTGACGTTGGACATAAAAGATACTCCCGTTGTATCCACTTCCTCCAAAAGCTCCACCATATCAATGATTTCCCCTAATTGCTCTGTGAAATTATGAAGCTCTTTTTCTGAAAATGATAGCTTTGATAATTTTGCTACATGTTTGACTTGTTCCTCGCTAATTGCCATACGTACCCTTCTTTCCAAACGTTTTCTACTAGACTATTCTATCACAAAGAGCTACGTCTGGAAAACGTCTCTTGTATTTTCAATTAAAAATATGTGAAGTCATCGTGTCTTCTCCCGATTTTTTGGTCAAAAAAGCTTGCTCGCCTTCCAGAGAACTGATCTGGATTTCAATTTCGCCTTTGGTATTAAACGCTGATTCAGCCGTTTTGCCCACATACTGGGTAAAGCTCGTGATTTCTGTTTTACTATAATAGTTCGTCTCAATTTTGATAGTTAATTTTTGCAAATCGCTTCCTTGATAATAGGCAATACCCGTTACACCGCTTAAATTGGGGAAAAAGCCTTGAATGCTTGATTTAAAGGAGGTAAAGCTAGAGCTTATCCCATCGGCGGTTGCTTCGTTCGTTTCATCGTTAATCACCGGCAACGAAACATAGTTTTCACTGACCGTTTGCCATTTAGAAATTTTCGAGCTGCCGGCTTTGCTTGTTGCTTTCGCAAAATAATGCCCCCCAGCCAGGTCTTCTTTTTCCGCTTGTTCAAATAAAGCGATCGTAATCGGAATGTCCTTCATGCCATCTATTTTTCTGACACGTGCAATGATCTCAGCTGCGACTTCCTTGCCTTTGGCTTGCATCGTTTGCTCATCAATTTCCACAGAAGAATTAGTCGTATAATAGACTTTATTCAAAGCAATTCCTAAACTGACTCCGGCTAGCTTTTGTGAATCCTTATTGATAAAATCGTATTCTTCTAGCTGTTGAAAAATGATCGGATTGGCTTTTTGCTGATCTTCTGTATCCGCTGAAATTTCTGGATTCAAGCCTTCTGCGATCGTAGCGCTTTTTCGCGAAAGCCATTTTTGCAGTGTTTCATAAGAAATTTTTTGGCCTTCACGAAAATAATACTGATCGACCGAAAATGCTTCTTGCGAGATTTTTGTAAGTCCATTTTCAAAGTTCGTCAGGTTGTAATTGCTATTCAATCGACTTGCAGAAAGACCTCTCGCGACACTTGTCTGATACTTCCCGTCTTCCATCAAAGATTGATAAACACCCGTTGTAACTCGCCCCGTGGTGATGCTTTTATTACTATTGACGACCTTTTGATCCGTACTTTTTGAAACGCTTTTTATATTGCCACAAGCAGTCATCACTGTCAGTAGAAAAACCAGCAGAAAACTGATTTGAAACATTTTTTTATTCATGAATGGTGCTCCTTTCAATTGCCCTCACCATCTCTTCTTCATTCCAAATCGCAACTCCTAATTGCTGTGCTTTTGTTAATTTGCTTCCTGCCTCTTCCCCGGCAACCACAATATCCGTCTTTTGTGAAACACTCCCTGTAACCTTCCCGCCAAGCGCTTCAATTTTTTCTTTGGCGATTTCTCTTGTAAAATGAGTGAGTTTCCCCGTCAAAACGACTGTCTGCTCTTTAAAAGGGCTTTCGATATTGGCGATTTCTTCCGGTGTTGTTCCTAAATAAGTGAGATTGACTTTTGCTTGTCGAAGCTCTTCTACCAACTGATGAACTTCTTCCTTCGCAAAATAGGTAACAACACTTTCCGCAATAATTTCACCCAGCGAATCAATCGCGATAATTTGCTCTTTTTCTGCCTGCATCACATGATCAATCGTTCCAAAGTATGCGGCTAATATTTTGGCTGCTTTGGCCCCTACATGCCGAATTCCTAAGCCAAATAATAGATGCTCCAACGAATTTTCTTTACTGTTTTGAATCGAATTTAACAAGTTATTTGCCGATTTTTCTTTGACTTTATCAAGAGTGAGCAGTTGTTCTTCGGTCAAAATATACAAATTAGCTACATCTTTAACCAGTTCTTTTTCATACATTTGCTCAATAACTCTCGGTCCTAAGCCTTCTATATTCATTGCGTTTCGGGAAACAAAATGATTCAAACCTTCTTTGATTTGTGCAGGACACATCGGATTAATACAACGCAGCGCGACCTCTTCATCTAAATGTACGAGTTCGCTCTGGCAAACGGGACAATGCGTGGGTGCTTCATAGACCTGACTATCTGCTGGTCTTTTTTCAAGCAAAACTCTTGTTACTTCTGGAATGATATCCCCTGCTTTATGAATCATTACGTGATCTTTGATCCGAATATCTTTTTCTTTGATTAGATCCGCATTATGTAAACTTGCACGTGCCACAGAAGTTCCAGCTAAGCGCACTGGATCCATGAGCGCTGTCGGCGTAATAACTCCTGTTCTTCCCACTGTCCATTCAATTTCATTCACAATGGTTTCAGCTTCTTCTGCGGGAAACTTATACGCAATCGCCCATTTCGGTGCTTTGACTGTAAATCCAGCAGCTTCTTGTGTCCGAAAATCATTGACCTTGATGACAATGCCGTCAATTTCATAATCAAGCGCAGTCCTTTTCACTTGATATTCTTGAATATATGTCCATACTTCTTCAATCGATCCGCATAATCTTCGTTCCTGATTCGTCCGTAGTCCAATCTTATCTAGTTGATCCAAAGCTTCACTTTGAGAAGTGGCTACTAGTTCGCCAAAATCAGCTACAGTATAGAGAAATGTACTCAAATTACGTTTGGCCGCGATCTTACTATCTAGCTGGCGTAAACTTCCCGCCGCTGCATTGCGCGGATTAGCAAAGACCTCTTGCCCATTTTCCTCTCTTTCTTGATTCAGCTGAACAAACGATTTCTTTGGCATATAGCACTCACCTCTGACTTCGATCGAGAGCGGTTCGTGCAATTTGAGTGGAATTGATTTGACCGTTTTTAAATTTTCGGTAATTTTTTCGCCAACCGTTCCATTCCCGCGGGTTGCTCCTTGTATAAAACGACCATTTTCATATTTTAGAGAAATCGCAAGACCATCAATTTTCAATTCACACATATACGTAATCGGCTGTTGCGTGATTTTCTGCAAACGTTCATCAAATCGCAGTAAATCTTCTTTGTTAAACGCATTACCCAAGCTTAGCATCGGAATTTCATGGGTGACTTTTTCAAATCCTGCTAAAACAACCCCACCGACTCTTTGGGTAATCGAATCCGGAGCTTGAAACTCAGGATAAGCAGTTTCTAAGGTAACCAGCTCTTTATAAAGCGCATCATAGATATGATCCTCTACCGTTGGCTGATCTTTCACATAATATTGATCGGCAAGCTCGGTCAACTGTGCACGTAGTTCTGCTATTCTTCGCTTTGCTTTTTGTTTATCACTCATATTTTCACCTCTCAACTATGCTTTTTCAATAGGTGCAAATGCTGCTAATAAGCGTTTGATTCCTTGTTCTGGAAACGCAACATCTAATTCTAAATCTTTGGCCGAACCATTAACTTTTACGACCGTTCCAATGCCCCATTTTTTATGCCGTACTTTAGCGCCCACGGTCCAATTGCTTTGCTCGCCACCAGTTGAAATTTTATCAGATACCACATTTTGCTGTGGCTGTTTATACGTTGAACGGAAAGGCTTTGGCGCAGGATTCGTAATTCTTGCTGCTGCTCCGCCAACACCCGAACCTTCATATTGTAAAACATCCTCTTGAATCTCATTTAGAAAGCGCGAAGGCTGATTGTATTGCGTCCGCCCATATAGAACACGTGAAAACGCATTGGTTACATACAGTTTTTCTTCTGCCCGTGTAATTCCGACATATGCCAGACGACGCTCTTCTTCTAATTCTTGTTCTTCTAATAATGCACGAGAAAGCGGAAATACGCCTTCCTCCATGCCCATTAAAAAGACCACTGGAAACTCAAGTCCTTTGGCGGCATGAAGCGTCATTAAGGTCACTTGTGAGGTTTCCTCTTCCAAGTTATCAATATCTGATACCAAAGCTAAATCGTTTAAAAATGTCGTAAGCTTTTCGTTAACTTCTTCTTCTGTGTGTTCTTCTCGTTCAAATTGTTTGTCAAATTCTTTCGTAACGGATAAGAATTCTTCCAAGTTTTCCAAGCGATTTTGACTTTCTAACGAATTTTGCCGTTTTAAATCCTCTTCGTATCCTGAACGGCTCAAAATTTCTGTGACCAATTCTGTTACAGAAAGAAACGGAATCATCTTAGTTAGTTCTTGGATCATGATCCCAAACGAGCCAAGCTCTTTGCCCGCCTTCCCTGAAATGTTCGCCAAATCAACATTGCACGCTGCTTCAAGTAACGACCACGCATGCGTCGTTGCAAAATCCCGCAGCTTTTCTAGTGAAGACTGCCCCACACCTCTTTTAGGCGAATTAACTACACGGGTAAAACTAAGAGAATCCATCGGGTTCGCGATGATATTCAAATAACCTAAAATATCCTTAATTTCCTTGCGATCATAGAATTTATGTCCCCCGATCATCTTGTAGGGAACATTGGCTTTGAGTAACATTTCTTCCATAACACGGGATTGCGCGTTGGTTCGATACAACACAGCAAAATCGCCATAACTTTTTTGCTGCTCTGTCATTTCCTCTTGGATTTTTGCCACAATATATTGAGTTTCATCGCGTTCTGTTTCCGCACGATAATAAACAATCTTTTCCCCCGCATCATTGTCTGTCCATAATTTTTTCTTTTTGCGTAAGGTATTATTGTCGATCACACTATTCGCTGCTGACAAAATCGTTTGCGTTGAACGATAGTTTTGCTCAAGTAAGACAACTTTGGCAGTCGGATAATCTTTTTCAAAGTCCAAGATATTTTGCATATCGGCGCCACGCCAGCCGTAAATACTTTGATCTGCATCACCAACGACACACAAGTTTTGAAAATGCGCTGCTAGCATATTGACCAAGGTGTATTGTGCATGATTGGTATCTTGGTATTCATCCACGTGAATGTAATGAAATTTATTTTGATAATAAGACAAAGAAGCTGGATTGTCTTCAAAAAGGCGAATCGTATTCATAATGAGATCATCAAAATCCATACATTGATTATAACGCAGCTCTTTCTGATACGTGGCATAGCACTTTGCGGTCATTTCTTCAAAAAAACTACCTTGCATCTCTGCATATTTTTCAGGTGTTTGTAATTCATTTTTGGCATTGCTGATTGCATTTAAAAAACTGCGCGGATCGTATTTTTTCGGATCAATATTTAACTCTTTCAAGACTTGTTTCATTAAAGTTAGCTGTTCGGAACCATCAATAATCGTAAAGTTTCGATTGTAGCCGATAAAATCAACATCTCTTCTTAAAATCCGGACACACATCGAGTGAAATGTCGAGACCCAAACATCTTCCCCTCCATGCGCCATCAAGCGATTAACCCGCTCTTTCATTTCTTTTGCTGCTTTATTCGTAAACGTAATGGCTAAAATATTCCACGGATTCACAGCTTTTTCTTCAATTAAATAGGCGATACGATGAGTCAAAACACGTGTCTTGCCGCTCCCTGCACCTGCCATGATTAAAAGAGGGCCTTCTGTCTTTAGCACCGCTTCTTTTTGCTTTGGATTCATTCCATCTAGTAAGGAATTTTGGTTCGACATTTACAACTTCCTCTCTTTTTTCATTCTTCTTATTATAGCAAATTATGCAGAACTTTTCTTCAAAAAAGGGAGAAGCTTTAGAAATTATTTGCTAAAAAATATCTTTGATTTAACGTAAAAATTACGTTACCCAAAGATCGCGCTTGTTTTTTAAGTGCTCACAATTTTGTTGAGCATCACAGCCATTCAGAAAAGAGTCGAAATGTGTTGAATAAATTCTGTTATAAGCTCCCCCGAAGGATCCTGGGCGGGATCAAAAATAGTAATTTCCAGCCCTACGCATTTTCCGCTATGAACCAGCGGCATTAACAGCTCCATGACTTCTTCGTAAGTTAATCCTTCATCCGCATAACTATCCACAGCCGGCATGATCTTGCCTGCCAAAACATCGACATCAAAATGAATCAAAAAACCGGTTAAATTCTGATCAGAAATGTGCGTTAAAAACGACGTTGCAATTTTTTCTGCTCCAAGTAAACCGACTTTTTCACGATCATAATAGTGGATCATTGCTTCCAACATCGGTTGAAGATAGGCACGTTCATTTTCCTTGTTGCCCACACAATAAACATGCTCCGGTCTAAAATAAGGTGCCAATCCTTCAATGTTTGCAAGCTTATCTGTGCCCCAACCTGTTGCAATGGCTAAATCCATACCCGCAACTGCCTTCGTCGCAGAGATTTTTTCACTCGTATAATCAGTATGCCCATCTAGAAAAAAGAGTCCATACTCCCCCTTTTTCTTCAAAGCAAAAGCGTTGCCGACTAAAATGCTGCAATCGCCTCCTATGATTAACTTAAAAGAAGGATCTAGTAATTCGTTCGCTAAAATTTTTTCTTGGGCAAGCGCGTAAGCTAAGATGTCATCTTCATTTAAAATGCCCGAATCATGAGCGAATTCCATCCGATAGATCGGTGGCTCTAATTTTCTGATTTTTCTTGGCTTGATTTTTTTGTAAAAACCGTGTATCTTTAACCAGTTTGCAAATTCTTTGACATGTGGCTCTTCCTCGCCCTGTTTACGCAAACCTAGATTTGAATTGAATTCAAAGACATCGATTTCCCGAGAAAACTCACCCATAAATTTGCTCCTCCTTTAAACTAAAGACTGGGGCTCGTTTTGTGCTTTTTCAAAAAATCTTGCAGATGAGCCATCACTAAAAACGCTTGATCAATTTGGATAGTATGTCCGGCGGAATTTAGTATACTATATGATGAATTGGGCAAATAAGGTGCAAGTTGTAAACTATCCTCAAACCCAACAACCTGATCCTGTTTGCCTAAAAGGAACACGATTGGTTTCTCGCAAATTGTTTGGTTGAGTACTTCTTCAAACGAAAATTCATACCCGTTTTTTTGAAAATACGTCAAAAAATCATCATCCGCTTTAAGGATTCCAGGAATAATCTCTTGTTGATAACGATCCCAAGCATATTCTGAAGGATTGATGATA
>JAATGB010000071.1 GCA_015654945.1 Lactobacillales bacterium
CAGGAGCGAACGTTCAAAGCAAGAGTTTGGGATATACGTCCTAGGCTAAATAAAATAGCAGACTGAAAACCTTTTTTAAGATTTTCAGTCTGCTATTTTTTAGATTATCGGAAGGACTCTATTAATTAACTGACGTATTTAACCGATACTTCTTTAAATTTACAGTCATTAACGCAACCGCGCATACCGTTTGAGCAGTTGTAGACTAATCTGCTTGCTAGAGATTCGACTATTCTTTGCATTTCATCATACCAGTTTATAGCAAATGCTCCGTTGTATGCAAATCTAGTAGCTATGATTCCTGAAGGCTGATGTTATTGATTTGTTCGTAAAAACGTGCAATTGCAGCATGATCTTCTTGTTCATGTCCATGAGCTTTTAATGCTTGCATCACGTCCATCGCTAATGAGCTGAAGGGGGTCGCGACATTTACTGCGTGTGAAGTGTCCAAGACATTTTGCAGATCTTTAATGTGCAGTTCAATTCGAAAGCCCGGGTCCCAGTTGCCCGCAAATATTTTCGCAGATTTTTGTTCCATTACGGTACTGCCTGCTAAACCGCTACGGATTGCTTGATAAACTGCTTCGGGGGAAACATTGGCTTTTTTAGCGAGACTATAGGCTTCGGAAATCGCCGCAATATTAATGGCAACAATCATTTGATTTGCTAATTTCGTGATATTCCCGGCACCGACATCCCCTACCAACATCACAGAGCTTGCCATTGTTTTTAGTAATTCTTCATATTTATCAAAAACAGTTTGCTTGCCTCCGACCATAACCGCGATCGTCCCATCAATCGCTTTCGGTTCACCGCCTGATACTGGTGCATCTAAAAATTCAACCGCTTGCTTCTTAAGCTGCTTCGCAAATTTTTGGCTAGCTTGTGGTGCAATCGAACTCATATCGATGACTGTCTGCCCTGCAGATAGGCCAGCGCTAATTCCATTTTCACTAAAAAGAGCGGCTTCTACATTGGGAGAATTAGGTAACATCGTGATCACAACTTCCGCTTTTTCCGCAACCTCTTTTCCTGAGGCACCTGCTTGTGCGCCAGCTGTAACGACTTCATCAATATTTGCTTGGTTAAAATCAAAACAAATGACTTCATAACCATGTTTAAGCACATTTTTTGCCATGGGTTTTCCCATGATTCCTAATCCAATAAATCCTACTTTCATGACTGATCACCTTTCTTTGTTTGGCTTAAGAGATATGCCCGCATCGCAGTTTCTCCTGTTGTCACTGTATTTTCTTTCACTGTTTCAATCGCTGTCTGTAACGTCATTGGCTGATCAATGATTGACAATACCAAATCAATCCCCGCTTCATATACCTGAGAAAGATCCTGATCTCGTGTGGCAACGACTGCAATTACGGGAAGATCCTTTTTTTTGGCTAATCTGGCAATTCCAATTGGTGCTTTGCCGTGAATCGACTGATTATCCAATTTTCCTTCACCAGTAATTACCAGTGAAGCCTCCTGTAGCTTTTCTTCAAAATGTAATAATTTTAGTATTTCTTCAATTCCTTGAATCATTTTTGCATTGGTAAAAGCTAGTAACCCTGCACCTAAACCGCCTGCCGCTCCGCCGCCTGCTGCTGTGGCTAGATCAATACCTAAATCTTGCTTTAAAATCTCACTATAGTGACGTAGCCAACCATCTACTTCTTGAATCCGTTCTTCCGGGATACCCTTTTGCGGTCCGTAGATAGCTGCTGCTCCTGATTTTCCAAGCAAAGGATTGGTCACATCCGACAAAATTCGAATTTCCACATCCTTGATACGCGGATCTACTTGATCCATTGATATATGCGCGATTTCTTTTAATCCTAGTGCACCTGGTTTAATCGGTTTCCCAGTACTATCTGTCATTTGCGCACCAATTGCCTGAGCCATACCCGCGCCACCATCCGTTGTTCCACTACCGCCCAGCCCAATATAAATAATCGTGGCCCCTTTCTCAATAGCGGCTAATAGTAACTCGCCAACACCATAAGTTGTTGCTTGGAGCGCATCTTGCTCATTCTGTTCTGTTAATGAAATGCCACTAACTTCCGCCATTTCAATAACTGCTGTTTGCTGATCTAGCATTCCAAAACGAGCTTTGGTTCTTTGCCCCATTGGTCCCGATACTACTTGCTCATAAGCCACGCCTTGATACTCGATAATCAGGCTATCTAATGTTCCTTCTCCACCGTCCGCAATCGAAATGACCTGTACCTCACACGTAGGCGCAACTTTCAAAATCCCTTGCTTAACCCACTCACCAGCTTCTTTGCTTGTTGCACTACCTTTGAAGGAGTCTATGGCTACCACGATTTTATGTTGTTTCATCGTTTCTCCTCCTTCCTTGTAGGAACTATTATACCTCTTCTTTTAAAAATCCTGCTCGGATCATCTCGTGACGCATCTGTTCTAAAACAATACCGTCGGTGCTTTCAGTTGGTAATACAGATGGTCCAATATCAAAGCCCATTAAATTTGCCATATCTTTCGTTGCCGCTGGAAAGCTAGCTGCATCTTGTGACAAACGAAGCGGATTTAGGTTGAATTGATTTTCCAAAGCACCCGCGAAATCACCGGAAATATATTTATCATAGATCCCACATACCAATTCCGTGTACATATTAGCAGTCGAACAAACCGCCCCAACTGCTCCGACACAAAGTGAGGGATAGACCACAGTATCTTTCCCCGCCATCACGCGAAAATCAATATCTTGATTGCGGCGAATCAGTTCACTTGTGAAAGTCAAATCACCACTTGATTCTTTGATACCGACAATATTTTCTACATCATGTGCCAAACGCTCAATTACATTTAGACTCAAACTATAGCCCGCGCGTCCAGGATTGTTGTAGATAAGAACCATTTTTTCAGGAACTGATTCTGCAACAGCTTTAAAATGATGATACAATCCTTCTTCTGTTGGCTTGATAAACATAGGCTGTAAGACTGAAATTCCCGCAACTGCTAATTTCGCAGCTCGCTTGGCGATACGAATTGCAGCTCGTGTCCGGATAGCCCCAACCCCAAAGTAAATCGGCACTCTTCCTTTCGTCTGATCAATAATAATCTTGGTCGCCGCAATCAACTCAGCTTCCTCAAACATATAAAACTCACTGTTGCTACCAAAAGCTAAGATTCCATGCACTCCATGTTCGATCACACGCTCAACCATGAAACGCAGCTTTTCTTCGCAAATATCTTCATTTTTATCTACGGGAGTTAGCAAAGGAACGATAATTCCTCTAATTTTATCACGCGCAAATTCCATCAAATCACTTCTCCTTTTCTATATTAATAAGGAAACGACCATAATTTAGCTTGTCCATTGCAACTAAAATTAGTATACATTTTCGTAAAATAGATAGAAATATTCTCCAGAACAATATAAAGTCAAAAAATGAAGAAAAATATATTACCCAGAACAAATATCCGGTATAAAATATCCATTATAATAGTAAAGAGGTGAAGACGAATGAAATTAGATCCAGAAATTGCTACCGAAATTGTGACTAGTTTAAAAGATATTATTAATCATGAAATTAATCTATTTGATACATCAGGTACAATTATTGCGAGTACAGACGCGCAAAGAATTGGCATGAGCCATGATGGTGCTCGGATAGCGGCCAAAAAAAAGACGACACTAACCATTGACTATGATGATCAGTTTTCAGGTGCGAAAAAAGGCATCAATGTCCCTGTATTATTTAACAATGCCGTTGTTGCGATCATCGGAATTACAGGAAAACGGTCAGAGGTAGAACCTTTTGGTAATATTATAAAAAAAATGACAGAAATTTTAATCCGTGAAAACTGGAGTCAAATGACTGCATTCAATCGCCGAATAAATTACAATAATCTCGTTAACATGCTGATTCAAGAAACACATGATGTTAGTTTAACAGGCTATCTATCTTCGCTAGTGGATTTAGATTTGGTTCGTACTCGTTGTGTAATTGTGGGAAAAATCATGCCCAACGATAATGAAATTTTTTTTGATTATGAAGATTTGTTGCCTTTAATTCACGCGCAATTTCAAATCTATCCGCAAAGTTTTTTTTCTTTGATTAATCAAGAAATTTGCTTATTCGTTGACAAAGAAGACTATAAAGAACTCTTGCCCTCCCTTTACTCTTTGCAAAAAACGATCCAAGCAAGATATAACTTTTATATTTCGTTTGGAATAGGCGAAGAAGCAGCTTACACCGATTATTGGAGAAGCTATGACGAAGCCAAAAAAACCGTGACTTGGTTGCAATTTACCCGTAAAAATACAATCGAAAAATACAGTGATATGGACTACGGCTTGTTACTTTCTTCCGTACCTATAAGTGAAGCAAAAAGAATTTCAAAGCGAATTTTTCAAAATTTGACATCGGAAGAAATCGAAGAATTTAAAATCCTTTTTGCCACGTACACGAAGCATAACGGGAGTATCATTAAATGTGCAGAAGAACTTTTCATTCATAAAAATACCTTTCAATACAAATTGAATCGTTTGGCTGAAAAAACAGGTTACAATCCTCGTTTGCTGCGTGACTATGCTGTATTATCATCGGTTTTTCAATTACAAGATTTAATCAAATTTGCAAAAAACGCAAACGCTTCAGGCTCTTAATGAAATAAATTAGTCCGACAAAAAATTTTTACCGTGCTACTCAACCACGTAATCTCTGTTTACTTAGAATACAAAATAGTAGAAATAAATCGTGGCAATTGTTGCACATCCATACAAGGCCATCAGAAAAACACCTGGCTTTAACAAATCCGTAAATTTATAGCCTCCGGCGCCAAAGGTAATTGCCATAGCTGGAGAGCCAACTGGTAGGAGCGCATCCGCATTTGCTCCAAACATAACCGCCATCCCAACAGCTGCGGGATTAATTCCCATTCGAATAGCAGTTCCAACGGATAAAGGAATCAAGAGTGCCATAGTGCCTGCATTCGAAAAGGCTTGTGATACGATACAGGGTACAAAGTAAAAGATCGCAATAACTAATAGTGGTGCTGGATTAGATCCCAGTATATGAATCATAAAATCCGCTACCATTTTAGCTACACCGGTTTTATCAAGCGCAGTGGACAGCCCCATAATTCCAGCTAGCATAAACAAAATATCCATATTTAAAGATAGAATGGCTTCTTCTTTCGATAATACATTAAACGCAACTAATAACAAGGCAGCTACGACGGGAATAACGGTTATTTCTACGTTTGCTGTCGGAACCACAAACATAAGAACCATTGCAAGAAAGAATATAATATAAGTTATTTTGTCTTTTTTCGTGCTTTTGGTATCCGTAAGTTGAAGGCTTTCTTGCGTCTCATCTAACTCTTGATCGTATTTATCCGTAGCTAAGGTATTCATTGGCTTTTCAGGTAGCATTCGATAACCAATCGTCAACAGAAAAATCATCCCGATTATAGCAGGGAAAAAGCCAACTATAAACCGATCCATCAATGGAACGGTTGCGTTTGTTCCGCCAATAGACATAAATCCGTTTAGCTGTGCGGTCAAACTCACGCCCATACTTAACGGTAACACCCCTTGCCACATAAAGGTTAGTGTCGTAATGCCATATAAGCTTTTCGTTCGAGAAAGCCCACCTTTTTTATCCATGATTAAAGCAAATGGTAGTAACATTGTCAGTGTAGCAGTTGGTGGTAGAAACTGCATTAACACAATAACCGCTAGAAAGAAAAAGAATAAAACTCTTCTAGGACTTCCGCCTGCTTGTTTCAAAATTTTAGCATTCAGTTTATCTACTAAGGGTGTTTTTGCTAACCCGGCACTCAATACAAACATTGAGCCTACCAAAATGACATTTTTATTCGCAAAATTTGCGTATGTTTCATCAAAGGTTAGGACACCGGTTAAGTAGAGGATCGTAACACAAAATAGCGCAACAGTTCCTAATGAAAAACGCTTCATTACAAAGCCAACTACTAATAGAGCAAATACTGCCAGTGTAATATATAATTCCATATTTTTCTCTCCTATCTCATTTCTTTATAGGCCGCGTTAATTAAGCCTTTCATATACCCTGTCATATAACAAGCAGAGCCAATACTTCCGCCAGCCAATGTGCCCCCAGCAAATTTATTTTCTCCTCCATCTGGATCACGAAATGCATGATCGATGTTCATCATTCCTTGATACCCAGACGCCACCAATTTTTTTGCGACCGCATACATATCCGCGTACCCGTCTTCCATCGTTGTTTCTTCAAAATATGGAATTGTCTCACTTACATTGCGAAAGTGAACACAACATACTTTGTCTTTTTTTACAAACTCTTCTATATCTGCCATCAGATCACCAAAATTTGTTCCTCCTTCTAACCAACATCCGGTACAAAGCTTCATTCCTAAGAAAGGGCTATTTTTAGCTAATTCAAAAACACGATGATAATCATCTGTTCGATAAACTAGACTATGTACACCTCCCAATGAAGCTACGGGTGGATCATTGGGATGCAAAGCAATCTTCACCTTACTTTCTTCACAAACGGGTAGGACGGCCTTTAAAAAATAATCGAAATTGGTCCAAATTTCATCTTCTCCATAGACACGATCATTTGAAATCGGTCGCGCATTCATTTCGGCGAGATCGGCAACCATGGTCATCGCCCCGTTCGTTTTTTTACCAACAGTCACTTTTGTTCGAAAGATACCATTAGGCTGCCAAGCTACATATCCCCCTTCAATCCCACAACGTCCTAAAACACGTGTAAACTCATTATATTTTGCTAAAACCGCTTCTCTATCAGGATAGCCTAAAATAATTGAAGGGCTTTTATATAAATTCATCGCCCCTCCATTTGCAATTGTTAACCCGTATTTAGCGGCACGATTTTGAAGTGATCTTACCCCTTCATAAGTCGCGTGTTCAGCTGTAAAATTAACTGCTAAATACTTGATTCCCATTTCTTGAACCAACCGGAGCTCTTCATTCGATACTAAACTTGAAACTGGCATTTCTACTTTCATCATGCGTGTAATTCCTCTCTTTCTTTTATATTTCACACGTGAAGCTTGACAATCTTTTGGGGATTTATCTAAATGTAAAAGCTGAAAATAATACGCTTACATTTTTTCATATTGGTAATTATAAAGTTAGCCAAGCCGATTTGATATAGTCTGTATACCTAGTTTTTAATTATTTTGGAGCATCAAATTATTACGGATACCAAAGCTCGGCAATGTCCGATAAAAGCAGAAATTTATTCTCATTTTTAACTATTATTTCTGCCAAAATAACCGAAAAAAAAAGAATGCGGAATAAAACAACTGTTTCGTTTTATTTCACACTCTAAATTCATATTTATAAAATCATATAAACTACACATTTTTAAATCACACAAACACAGGCTTCACTTCTGCTCCGATTCGGCCATCAGTTCATCTAAAATCGTAAAGAGCAAGGTTTGATTCCTTGAAGATATCTGCTCTGTTAACACTTGCTCAGTCGATTGTTCAAAAAGAGAAGCTGATAAAAAATGGCCCTCCTTCTGAACAAGTTCTCGCAATGTAGCTGTGGTCGTTTCTAAATGAAACTGCAAACCAATTGCTTTGCGATAACGAAATCCCTGATTTTTCCAGTCTGGTGAATGAAAAAGCGAGACTGCTCCTTCTGGTAAAACAAATCCTTCCCCATGCCAATGCAATACACGATAACAAGACTCTGCGTCAAACCGACTCCTCGAATCGGCTTCAGCAAAGATCTCGCCCCATCCGACTTCTTTCGGTGTATTGACAATCTCTCCGCCAAAAGCATAGGCTAACTGTTGGCCACCTAAGCAAATCCCCAGCATCGGCTTGTTTTGTGTCACTACTTTTTTGATGAGCTCGCGTTCTTCTTGCAGCCACGAATCCTGATCCTTTGCACTCATGGGGCCCCCTAGAATGATTAGAAAGCTGATTTGTTCTGCTAAAGGAAAAGGTTGATTTTCGAATATCCTGACTATTTCCAGCATTTGACCGTTTTTTCTCGCCCACTTTGTAATCAGACCGGGTCCTTCAAAGGGAACATGTTGGAAGATCGTTATTTTCACACTTTTCCTCTCCTTCCAAATAAAACAAGCTGCTCATTTATCGGCTTCAGCGGCACTTCTGATAAAACGTATTTCATAA
This sequence comes from Lactobacillales bacterium, assembly GCA_015654945.1. Taxonomy (GTDB): domain Bacteria; phylum Bacillota; class Bacilli; order Lactobacillales; family Vagococcaceae; genus JAATGB01. The sequence goes on from JAATGB010000071.1 coordinate 8,146, forward strand.
AATTAGCGTAAACGATCACACAAGATTTTTTCTTGATCAGCCGTTGTATAAGCGAGGATATGGTCCCCGGCCTGCAAGCTTGTATCCCCTCTCGGTATCAGTCGTTCTCCGTTGCGTTCAATCGAAATTAAGATAATATCGACCGGTAGCTCAAGGTCTTTAATGCTTTGATTGATGACGTGTGAATTTTGACTGATCGTCATACTGACAATCGAGCTGTCTCCCTGATTCAATGTCATTAATGTAGTTAAATTTTCCATATCAATTTGATCCGCAATAATCGTCGCTAAAAGGCTCGCTTGATTAATTTTCACATCAACGCCCATTGTTTCATTAAAGAGCCATGCATTTTTCGGGTTATTCACGCGTGCCAATACACGTTCGACACCGAATTCAAATTTTGCAATCGTTGCACTCACCAAGTTCACTTCGTCTGCGCCCGTTACACAAGCGACGACTTCAGCTGAGACAATGCCTGCTTGTTCCAATACTCTTGGATCCGCACCATTTCCTTTAATAATAAATTCTGTTGGAAATTCTTTTTCTAGTTTGCTTAATGTGTACGCGCGGTTTTCGACAATGCGAACCAAATTACCTGATTCAATCATTAGTTGGCCAATATAACTGCCGACTTGTCCGCCGCCGATAATAATAATGTTCATCCTAATCCCTCCCTACATTCCCAAAGCTTGCTGTAATTTGCCAACTGCATCGGCCATCACAGCGAGGTACACTACATCATGCTTTTGTAAAAGCAGCTTATGATCTGGAATAAACGTTTTGTTGCCTCTTGTTAAGGCAATGATTCGAACTTCGTTCATCGGAAAGACATTGTGTAAGCTTTTTCCCACTACCAAAATGGGTGCTTCAATCCGGACGACTTCAACGGGTGTATTCCCAAAGCTGAAGACGCTGTCCAAATGACTAAATGTCAGCAGTTCTTTTGCTCGCGCAATTCCCCAACGAGTAGTCGCAATGACTTGGATATCAAGAGAATTATAAATATCGACTTTACGTTGATCGTACAGTCGCGCAATCACACGCGGTACTTTGTAATAAATCCGGGCAATCCGAGCGACTAAAGCATTGGTTTCATCACTTTCCGTACACGCGATCAAGCTATCGCACCGTTCAATGCCCGCTTGTTCTAAAATCTCTTTATCAAATTCCACGCCACTAATTGTTTCACCTTGAAAATCTTTCCCTAGTGCGATGAACTGTTTTTCTTCCTTACTAAGAACGGTCACTTGATTGCCTTCTGCCGCTAAATTTACAGCTAAGCCGGAGCCTAAGTGTCCACAACCTACAACGATCATCTTCATTGCGCTCTTCCTCCTCGCTCTTCTTGCTTACGCATGATTCGTTTACGAAACTCTTCAATTCCAACTACCACAACTGGTGCCAGTATCAAATAAATCCATTCAAGTGGCCGTAACGGTGCCGTGTTAAATAAATCATGGAATAGCGGCACATAAGATAAAAGACATAATAAGCCGATTTCAAAAATAATCCCAATGTTAACCAAGCGGTTTTTCAACAAACCAAGCGAAAAGATGGATTGCTTTTCTGTCCGACAATTCATCGCCATCCCAATCTGACAGAAAATAATAGCCGCTAAGGTCATCGTGGTTGCTTGGCGATAATTATTGCCACTACCGGCAAGCGCTTGTGATGGCCACCCATTCAACCAGCTAGCAAAGAAGTATCCGCCCATCGCAATTGCCGCTTCCAGCATGCCGTACCACAAGAAAGATTTAACCAACAGCTTCTTATTCAGTAAAGAATCTGCACGCTTACGTGGCGGCCGTTGCATAATCCCGTCTTCGGGCAGCTCTGTCCCTAAGCCTAAAGCTGGCAGCATATCCGTGCCTAAATCAATCGCCAAAATTTGCATGACGACTAGTGGTAACGGGATCAACCCACGAGAAAAGAGAAACGCGGCCGAAGGAACGGCTTCCGCCATATTACTATTAAAAATATACAATAAGAATTTTTGAATGTTACTGTAAACGGCGCGTCCTTCTTCAACGGCACGTACAATCGAAGCAAAGTTATCATCGGTTAGAATCATGTCAGCAGAATCTTTGGCAACATCGGTCCCCGTAATACCCATCGCAACACCGATATCCGCTTTTTTCAAAGCAGGTGCGTCATTGACCCCATCACCAGTTACGGCGACTACTTTTCCCATCGATTGTAAATTCGTAACGACACGGTATTTTTGTTCTGGTGCAACACGGGCAAAAATCACTTCATCAGACAAAGCTTCTTTTAGCTGTTCGTCAGACATGCGTTCAAGTTCCATTCCGGTTACCACTCGTGGATTGGGTCCTTTCACGATTCCAATCCGCTTAGCAATGCTTTCTGCGGTCAGACCATAATCACCCGTAATCATGATGATATCAATGCTCGCTTCGTGACATTTTTCCACTGCAGCTGCGACTTCTGTTCTTGGTGGATCTGCCATCACGACTAAGCCAATAAATGTCATTTTTTGTTCAATCATTTCAGGCGTGTAAGCAGTTAATGCGGTTGGTAAATCTGGATCTTGATCTAAAGATCGATAAGCAACTGCTAAGACCCGCAACCCGTTGCGCGCATAGTGATCGTTTGCTGCCATAATTTTCTGTTCATCGGCTTCCGTAATAGATCGTACGGTGCCATTTTCTCGGACCGTCGCGCATAGCTCTATCATTTCCTTTGGTGACCCTTTAATAAAGGCCACACGCTCGCTTGCAACCGCAAACTTTTTACCATTATGGATTGTCGTCATCCTTTTTCGGCTAGAGTCAAAGGGTAATTCGCGTAATCGTTGGAGTTGTTTTTCAACTGTAGATGCATCAAGGCCAGCCTTTTCAGCTACAACACCTAAACAAGCTTCGGTCGGATCACCCAAAACAGTGTAACGAGGATGTTCTTCATCCGGTGGTAAAATCCGGGCATTACTGCAAAGTGATGCGGCTGTTAATAGCATGTATACATCATCATCCGTTTTCACCGTGATCTTTTGCTTGTCTACCTGTAAATCTCCACGAGGCTCATATCCTAATCCCGTTACTTCTATTTCTTGCTTCATCAGCCATAGATGATTAACCGTCATTTCATTTTGCGTTAATGTCCCCGTTTTATCTGAACAAATAACAGAAGTGGAGCCTAATGTCTCTACCGAATTTAATTGTTTCACCAACGCATGTTCCTTCGCCATCCGTTGGACTGCCATTGCGAGCGAGAGCGTCACCGTTGGTAACAAGCCTTCCGGAATAAAGGCTACAATCATCCCAAGAGAAAAAACAAAGGCCTGTGCCAGTGGTTCCTTCACAAAAATAACTGCTGCAATAAAGAAAAAAATACCAATGGAAATAGCAATTAAGGAAATTTGCCGGGTTAACTTATCCAATTCCTTTTGCAACGGACTTTTTTCTGGGTTCATTGCTTGTGTCAAGCCAGCAATTTTACCAAACTCTGTCCCCATGCCTGTTTCTGTTACAACGGCTTTACCACTACCACTTGAAACTGTTGTGCCAGCAAAAATAATATTTTTGTATTCAAAACGAGAAATGTCATTCCGGGTTATCCCCGCACTGATTTTTCTTACCGGATTCGATTCGCCCGTCAACGCTGATTGATTGACTTGTAAATCGGTTGATTCCAAAAGACGTGCATCCGCTGAAATTCGATCGCCTTCTTCGATCAAGATAACATCTCCTGGAACTAATTCTTCTGCTAAAATTTTTTGTTCTTTTCCATCGCGGATTACTCGCGCATAGGATGGTAGCATTTTCTTCAAAGATTCTGTCGCTTGATTTGCTTTACTTTCTTGAAAAAAGCTGAACAGACCATTAATTACATTTACCAGCCAAATGGCAATTCCTAGTTGGGGTGTATCTGTAAATAAAAAGGCGACCGCCCCTCCGACCCATAATAATATAGCCATTAGACTCGTAAAATTACGTAAAAATTTAAGCAGCTGACTTTCGCCTTTGGCTTCTTTAATCTGATTTAAGCCATAGCTTTTTTGTCGTTCTTCGACAATTATTTTCGTTAAACCTGTTTCCTTTGTGTCTAAGGCAGCGTATACCTCATTTGGTTGATAGCTGCTGATTTTTTGCTCTTGCTTTTGTTCTTTCTCTGTTTCACTCATGGATTTTTTCCTCCCATTTCAACCATCGTTTATCTGCTGATTGCTATCCTGCTAGCAATCAAATCCAGCGAGCTTTTTTGTTTGACCGCCAAAAGCCATAGTGCTTCTTTTGG
>JAATGB010000003.1 GCA_015654945.1 Lactobacillales bacterium
AAAAAAACACCTATTCAATTAAGAATAGGCGCTTGAGTGAAAAATGAAAAGATTTGTATTACTTGTGGTATGTACTGACTATATCGCTTCTTCCTTAAACGAAACTTAAAAAATCTGCTATACTAAATAAAAAGAGTAAATTTAAGAAAATGAAGGATGGATAACATGATAATTAAAGGAATTGTATTCGATGTCGATGATACGCTCTATGATCAGCAGCTGCCTTTCCAGCAAGCGATGCAACAAGCCTTTCCACAGTTGTTAGAAAAAAATAAGCTGGCTGAAGTCTATCGTGGATTCCGAAAAAATAGTGACCGAGTCTTCCCACAATATACGAGTGGCAATTTATCATTAGAAGCAATGCGTCTGGACCGAATTCGCACAACTTTACTTGATTTTGGATTTCCATCGATTTCATCACAAGAAGCTACCCAGTTTCAACAACTTTATCTGCATGAGCTCGCAACCATTAAAATGCAAGCAAACATGCAAGAGCTGTTGGATTACTTACGTTTGCTTCAAATTCCGCTGGGGATTATCACAAATGGACCAGAAGCGCACCAAAAGAAAAAAATTAACCAGCTGCAAACCGATCAATGGATCAAGCCAGAACTCACTCTGATTTCCGGTACTGTCAAAACAGAAAAACCACAACCCGAAATTTTCCACTATTTAGCGGATAAATTAGCAATCGAACCTCAGAATCTCCTCTATATTGGCGATAGTTTTGAAAATGATATCATCGGAGCGTACAACGCAGGTTGGCATTCTCTTTGGCTGAATCATCGCCAAAATAAGCCAGTAAGCGGTCATGAAAAGGCCCTTGATCTTGTCGTACATTCCTATCAAGCGCTTTTACCATTTGTCCCAGCCTTACTAAAAGAATGACAGAAAGCACCTACAGAATAAGCGCTATTTGCTTACCTATAGGTGCTTTTTGTCTGATCATCTAACACTTAACTTTCGTCGCCAAAACTTAAGATTCCGCGTATATCTTCCTCCGTTAATTTCGCTAATTGTTCCGGTTCATTTTCATTCAAAACTTGATTAAACAAGGCTCGTTTTTCATTTTGCAGCTGGTACATTTTTTCTTCAATCGTTCCTTCCGCAATCAAACGCCAAACTTCCACGACTTTCTTCTGACCGATTCGATGTGCTCGTCCGGTTGCTTGTTCCTCCACTGCTGGATTCCACCACAAATCATACAAAATAACTGTATCCGCTCCCGTCAAATTAAGTCCAGTTCCACCTGCTTTAAGCGAAATCAAAAAGATATCTTTTTCTCCTTTGTTAAAAGCTTCCACCATTTCAATCCGCTCTTTTGGCTTCGTACTTCCTCTTAGATAGAAAGTAGTCAAATTCATTTCATGCAGCATTTCTTCGATAATCGAAAGCATACTTGTAAATTGTGAAAAAATCAAGACACGTCGTTTATTTTCACCTGCCACTTGAAGCATTTCTTTTAGTTGTTCAAGCTTTCCAGAAGAGCCTTGATACTCTTCCATGAATAATTTAGGGTCACAACAAATTTGGCGTAAACGGGTTAAGCCGGCTAATATCGACATCCGATTACGGTTGAAAGTTGCATGATCCATTCCGTCTAGTTGTTGCTGCATCTGACGCAATTGTGCAAGATAAATCCGCTTTTGTTCATCCGTCAACGCACTGTATAAGTTTGTTTCAATTTTATCAGGCAAATCATGCAAAACTCTGGATTTTTCTCTACGTAGCACAAATGGTTGAATCATTTTGGTCACTTCTCCAAGCGGCAATTGCTTGAAGCGTTTTAATGTAGGGAAAAATCCCGGCATAAGCATTTGGAATAATGCCCATAATTCGTCAATATTATTTTCAATCGGCGTTCCACTTAGCGCAAAGCGTTGCTTGGTTTTTAGCTCTTTCAACGCTTGAAATGTTTTTGTCGTCGCATTTTTTACCATTTGCGCTTCATCCAAAATCAAACAGTTAATTTTTTGTTCCTTATAAAAATCAATATCCTGACGTAAGGTTGCGTAAGAAGTAATCACAATATCCAAATCAACCATTTGCGTGATTTCCAGTCGTCGCTTCTCTTTCGCTCCAACCGCAACGACGGTTTGGAGCTCAGGCGCAAATTTTTGACATTCAATCTGCCAATTGTAAACCAAGCTGGCCGGTGCCACGATAATATGCAAGCCTTCTTTGGCTTTTTCTTCTTTTTCAGATAACAAATAAGCAATTGTTTGAATTGTTTTCCCCAATCCCATATCATCTGCTAAAATACCACCAAACTGGTAATTGCTAAGCATTTTTAGCCAACGAAAACCATCTTTTTGATAATTTCTAAGCACAGCCTTTAAGCCTTTAGGCAATGAGACTTCATAGTGGTCTGGATGCGTTAAATCCCTTACCATTTGTTGAAAGTCTTGACTAAAGGATGTTTGCGCGACAGTTTGAAATGCATCGCCAACTTGTAAGCCATGGTATTTGGGTACTTCAATATGTCCTTGCTTGGGTGCTAAATGCTGGCGAATTTTCAATAGCGCTTCACTGGTTTGTTGAAACAGCTCTGATTCTAAAGAAATGACTTGCCCGTTCTCTAATTGATGAAACGTTTCGTTGTTCAATAAGCTATTCATGATGGCATCAATTTCATGCTCTTCAATATCAGAAATATCAAATCGAATATCTAACCATGAATCCTGTTCGGTAATTTGAATTGTCGGCTGGTGATTCAACGCATCTAAAAACAGCTCACTTAAATTACTTGATACTTCAACTCCTGCTATCTTTCTGAATTTAGGCACTTCATCCTTAAAAAAACGATAGAGCTTTTCGCCCACTGGCAATGGTTTACTAAAATTACGCAATCCCTTATGAAAGTGATGATGCTCCAGCAACCGCTCCATTCGCTGTTCTTGGACTTGATTGCGGACAACATATAGTGCTTCTTTTTGTTCTCTCTGATACTGCGCATCTGTTGAAAATACAACTTCATCATACTGATAATCCACTCGAACCTGAATTTGACCTTCTTCTAGGAAGAAAAACAAGTTGCTTTTCAGTGGAACTTGGATCATTTCAGATTGGATACTTTCGGCCACTTTAACCGTACCAATTTCTTCAACAGCAGGTAATACATACCCAAATAAATCCTTCACTTCTTCTTTTTCATAAAAAATTTCTGGCGTTTCGACTCGTTTTAAGAGCTGCATTAAGGAAATATACACCATTTGCTGTTTGTTGGTCATTTCCACAATTGTACCTTGACTAATCACCCATTGATACTCTTCCCAATACCATTCCACTCGATTTTCAACAATAAACCGGGATCCATCCTCTGCGGGCACGACTTGAAACGTGATGGGCAATAAAGCGTGAGCAAACGTAATTTGTGAATACGTACGATTTTCTAGCTGGAAGTGCAAGCGATTCATGGCGGAAAGATCCTCAATTACGCTCTTTGCAAACCCCACTGGTAGCAGAAGATACCGTTTATTTAAATTTTTATTGAGCTGTCCACTGTAATTACCGATCATCTGATTCGAGTGAAAAATTTCGACATACTGGTCCAATAGATGCTGGTTTTCTTCACTAAAGTTCTCTTTACGCAAGTGAAATATATGTTGATTACTAATTTTGTATTTTTGTGAACGTTCATAAGCCGTTAAAAATTCAGCAACGTTTTTAACAATATAGACACGGTTATTTTTCCCATTTTCGCCAACCTTTAACGTTAGACCAAGTAAATTTTTTTCGGGATAGTAATCTACCACATCTATTGTTTCTACAATGATTTCAATTTTTAATTCTTGTCGTTCTTTTAACTCTTCCACCATTTCTCGCTCTTGCAGCCGTGAAAAAGTATTGGTTAACATTTTTGCTAAAGAAACTGGTTGATAGCTCGGTTTATCGGTTATCGATACGTTCTTCATTAAACGCGAAATGCCTTTTTTACGCAAATCCAATTCCACTGCAACCGTATGTTTGCAATAGCCATTGTCGAGCCAGAAAGGGCAAGTACAAACATCCGCTTCTTTGGCTGTTCCATCTAATTCAACATAGTAAACTTCAGAACCGAGAACTTCTGCATACCAAACAAGCTGCTCTTGATCTTCGGTTACGGAAACGACACGGCCAGCATCTGCGTAGCTTCTGCCTCTTTCAATAATTCTTTCTGGAATGGACCACTTCATCTCTATTCACCTCCTTGTTCGTGAAATTCTGTCATATAGTGAATGCTACTTTGACCATTTCCCTTTGATAAAACCTGTAATTGTTGCGGTATTCGCTCTTTCAATTCCTTTACATGACTAATAATACCAATCATTCTCCCCTTGCCTTCAATTTGTTCCAATGCGCGTAATGCCATCTCTAGTGCTTCTTCATCCAACGAACCAAAGCCTTCGTCAATAAACATCGCATCCATCTGGACTCCTCCTGTTTGATTTTGGACCACTTCTGCCAGCGCCAAAGAAAGCGAGAGTGCGGCAGTAAAACTTTCACCGCCAGACAGTGTATGAACATTACGGATCGCGCCCACATAATCGTCATAGATATTAATTTCTAACCCCGTTTGATTCTTATAGGAACCGGCCTCTTTGCGCAGCTCAAATTGATAGCGATAATTGGTGAGCTGAGAAAACTGCTGGTTGGCTACTTCTAAAATTTCCGCTAAATAGCTTTGCAGCACATACCGTTCCAATCCCATTTTGCTAGTAGGACCATCGCCATTCGCCACTTCCGATAATTGATTTAATTGCGCTAATTGCGTCCATTCTTTGGCTAATTTTGCACGCTGTTGCTTGATTTGTTTGGCAATTAGTTCATTTTCATGACGCTTTTGATCCAGTGTAATGACGGCTGTTTCCACTAAACGTAATTTTTCGTTTTTTGCTGCCAATTCTGCGACAATAAGCGACAAATCAGGCTTTGCTCGGTTCGCGACTTTTCGTTGTAACTGATTCTTTTCTAGCTGTACTTGGTCCACTTGTCGCTGGTACGCTTTTGCTGCTTTTTCCAGTTCTGTCAGCTCAGCTAAATTTTGGTACCAATCAAAAATCTGTTCAAACTTCGCCGCTGGTAAAAATAGCTTTAAGGCTACTCGTAGCTTTTCCAACTGTTCACTTTGCTGCTGCTGTAACTTGGTGTGCTCTTTTTTAGCTTGCTGCAGACTCGTTTCTAGCTGCCACACACGTTGTTTGTCCTGCTCTTTTTGCGTGGTCTGCACCTCTAAACGAGTTTCCCAATCCTTGATACTTTCGAGCTTCGCTGTTTTCATTTGCGCAAGCTCAAGCTCTCGCCATTCTACTGGTATTTGCTGACTAAAATTAGTTTTCGTCGTTTCCAGAACCACAATTTCCTGCAGGAGCATTGCCTGCTCTCTTTGTAAATTAGCAACAATTTGCTCTTGTTGCTCGCTTGCTCGCTGTTTTTCTTCAAGGCTTCTTTTCTTTTCCGTAATATCCGTTAATTTCTGCTCAATTTCAGTTAACTTATTCGTAATTTTTTGCTGTTCTTGCTTCAATAAATTAGCTGCGGGAAAGACAGTAGGAGCACTAATTTCCGCTAATTTTTCTTTAATTTTCCCTTCTGCTTCATGGTTCCTTATTTGTAAATCCACAATTGTCTCACGCTTCATTTGTTCCTCTTTGGTTAACAAAAGTAGTTTTTCTTGTGCAGCACTACGCTGCTCTTCTACTTTGTTTAGCTGTTCCGATACAGCGCGAATCTCTTCTGCTGACCCTGCCACCTTATGAGGATTTGGATGATCAAGTGACCCACACACGGGACAAGGCGTTCCTGCAATCAAATCAACACTTAAGCGTGCAATTTCCAAGCTAGCCCATTGGCTCTTCACTTGCTTGTATGTCGGTTCACTTTCCATCAAGCTATTGGTAAGATACACTTGTTGCTCTTGCAAAGCTTCGCATTCCTCACCCAGTTTTTCCGCTTCATATGTTGCTTCAATCCATGCCGTATAGTCTTTTTCAACAGCAGTTAACTTAATTTGCTTTTCACGTAAAAGGCGTTGTTGTTTAAACAAATCAGGCTCTTGTTGAATTTCCGCTTCAAGGGCTGTAATTTCTACTTGCTTCCCTTGCAGGGATTCTTTTTTTTGCTCAAGCTCTGATTTGAAGGTTCCCGCCAATTCTTGTTTTTCCACAAGTAATTCCTCAGCTTCTTTGAGCTTGTCTGCGAGAGGGATCAGTTGCATCAATTCGTTGACTTCTTGTTGGAGCTGCTTTATTTCAGCTGCTTTTCCTTTTAACAAATCTTCTTGCTGCACAGAATGGTGATAGTTTTCTTCCGCCAACGCTGCAGCTGTAGTTACTTGTTCGATTTTGGCTTGCACTTGTTTGCTTTCCGTTTTTCGTTCTATAAACCGCTGGATTTCAGCCCCTTGCTTTTCTGTCCATTTTAATTGTTCGATCTGGGTTTGACGTTCTTCTTGCTGTTGTTTTTCAGCTGTAATATATTCTTCTTGCTGTGCCAAAGCTTCCAATTCTGCGTACCATTGAACGATTTCTTTTTGTTTTTGGTATTCTTGTTCAATTTTTTCTTTTTCTTGCCGGACTATGGCTAATTCTTCCTGTTGGTACGTCGCTTTGTCGGCTAATTCTTTTTGCTGCTCCGTTAACAGTTCGAGTTGGTTTTCAATCGTCATCCTCGCTGTGATTTGTGCTTGATAGGTTGGTGTCCAATAAAGGTGTTGCAGCGAGAGTTCTGTCGCCAACTCAGCTTCTTTTAATTGCTGTGCGTACTCTTTACGCTGCTCTTTTAATTGAATTCCTAATCGCCGAAATATCTCCGTATCAAAAAGCTTGCGTAAAACAACTTCTTTTTCGCTGCTATTGGCATTTAAAAAGCGGCGAAACTCCCCTTGCGGCAAGAGAACAATTTGACAAAATTGCGCAGCATTTAAATGCAAAAGTTCTTCGATAAATGGCTGTACATCTTTTTGCTTGGTTAATTCTTTCACTTCTTTATGTGCTTTATCAAAGAGCGTCAAACTGACTTTCGCTGGGTGAACTTTTGTGCCTTCGCCTCTTTTTTTGCGTACTATCTGCTCCGGTTGTCGTTCTATTTGATAAAATAACCCTTGATGTTCAAATTCGAAAGCCACTTTTGTCAATTCAGTTTCAGCAGCAAAGTCCGCCCGCATTTCTTTTCCCGAACGAATATTACCCGAGGTAACGCCGTAAAGAGCATAACACATCCCATCAAACAGCGTTGTCTTTCCGGAACCGGTCTTCCCACTAATCAGAAAAAGTGACGTTGCATAAAACTGGCTAAAATCAATCTGCTCATTTTTATAGGGACCAAAATTTTGCAGAAAAAGTGTCCGTGGTTGCATTTTTTTACTCCTTTTCGCTTTTTTCAATCATAGTGAGACTCGTTTTCAAATAGGCAGCTTGTACGGCTGAAAGTTCTTCTCCAGTTGTTTCTTTAAAATATTGGGTAAACAGTTCCTCCGGATTTTGTTGCTGAAGGCGTTGTGCTTTTATCGTCTTTGTTTGTGGATTCGTTTTACGCGCTTGTCTTTCCAAACGAATAATGAACGGGTAAATTTGCCGTAAATGCTGCATCACATTTGGAATCACACCCCGGTCTTTTAAAATAATCCCAATATAATTTTCACGATTGACTTGATTATAAAATTCTGGGTCGGTTAACGTTGCGAAGGTTTCTTCTAATAAGACAACATCGCGTAATGGTATGATTTTTTGAAAGTCAACCGTTGTTTTTGTGTCAGAAACTTGGACAATCCAAACGCCTTTCTCTTGTGCTCTTTCCTCCAATGAATAGTTTAACAGCGCTCCACTATACCGTGCATTCCCTTTGGTTAGCGCATTTTTGTAATGCAAATGACCCAGCGCAACATAGGCAAAATCTCCTAACAAAGAGCGGGGCACTGCATCTAAACCGCCCACCGTAATTTGCGTTTCTGATTCACTTTTTTCACCACCAGCGACAAAAAAATGCGCAACCAGCACTTGCTTTTTTGTCGGATCAAAGGCGGTTTTCATTTCTTTGACAACAGAAACCATGGCCTCTTCAATTGTTCGAATCGTGTCATCTTCAAAATAAGCTCTGGCTTGAAAGGGTTCAAAATAGGGCAGTAGGAAAAATTGAGTATTCCCTAAGACAACTGGTTGAAACGCTTGTTCCAAACGTGTATGGAGGTGAAAATTTAATTGTGCATACCAAGGACCACCTGTTTCCAACCGCGTGCTACTATCGTGGTTGCCAGAAATAGCGAGCAATGGGTACTTTTTTTCAAGGTTCATTTCAATCATCATCTGATTAAACAACTCAATCGCTTCCACAGAAGGAACCGAGCGATCATAGAGATCTCCTGCGACAACAATCGCATCGACTTGCTCTCGCTCCGCAATTGCCAAAACTTGTCGAAAAGCATCTGCTTGCTCATTCAGCAAACTATATCCATTTAATTTCTTACCAATATGCCAATCTGCGGTATGCAAAAATTTCATTTGATCCCCTTCTTCTAAAAAACTTCTTCCCACCATTATACCAAATTTAGCAAGAGAAAGAAAAAAACAAGCTGAAAAATCTCAAATACTTGTGAGATTCTCACTTGTTCTTCCATTTTTCCAAAAAAGTAGCCATAATAACCGTTTTTCCACTTAAAATAATCGATGCTTGTTTACTTTTGTGGATTTTTGTCTTTTATAAATTGTTCTGCTGTGATGACGTTCGCAAAAGTTTGCAGCGCGGCTAAAAAAGCGGCTTGAACTTTCGCAGCTGTAATATTTTTCCCTTGAATCTGTAGCTGCTTCGTCGCAGTCGCATCAGAAATTAAAATCGGTTCATAGCCCAGTTCTTTACTTGCGCGAGTGGTCGAATCAACACACATATGCGTCATCATCCCCGTAATAACTAATTGCTCTACTTGTAACGCATCAAGTCTAGACTTTAAATCAGTCTGATAAAAAGAATTTGGAAATTTTTTGTCAATAACGATACTACTTTGATTCTTTTTAAGCGCTGGATGGAGTGCTACACCCTCGGTTCCTTTTTCAAAAAAACCGGCAGGGGCTTCATTAACATGTTGCACATACACAATCGGTAAATCTTTATCGCTGAAATATTTTTCCAACTGATTAATAACTTTTAAAGCGTTATCGGGATTTTCTAACGCCATTCTTCCCTTGGGAAAATAATCATTTTGAACATCGATGACTAGTAATGCTTGCTTCATTCCACTTGCCTTCTTTTCTTTTTATTTATTTGCTATACTAAGCATATAAAAAAGACGGATAATTTTACAGAGCCTCTTGAAAGAAAAAAAGAGCAATACGTTTCACATTGAAAGTAGGAGAGTATATGGACGTAATTGATCAAGAAATTTTGCACTTATTAACTCAAAATAGTCGGCTGACAAACAAAGAAATCGGTCAAAAAATTCATCTAACGGGGCAGGCTGTTGGCAACCGGATTTTAAAATTACAAGAGTCGGGTATAATTGAACGGTTCAGCATCAACATTCGGTATTCCCAAACCCAATTTATTCGTGTATTCCTGAATACGACGAACTATACTGCTTTCGAACAAGCCGTCAATGCTTTCGCCGAAGTCGCCGCGTTGTATAAAGTTTCGGGACAAGCTTGTTATCAGATCACCGCGCATTTCACCAATGAACAGCTCTCTGCCTTTATTGACGTTATTTCTGCTTGGGCAAGATACTCGGTTGAGACCGTTATTAGCGATAAAACGAATCCACGCTTTCGCACGTAAAAAGGGCCTGATTGCTAAAATACGAATTTTTTGAGTCGTTACTTCTTATTCAACACAAGCCATGGGGCTAATCTAATAAAAAAACCTTGAAGAAATCTTCAAAGTTTTTGTCTCACGCTCTTTATTTTTCTTTTTTCTCTGGAACATAGTGAAAATCCGGATTAATTTCTTGGTCAAGTTGTTTAAATGCAGCCGTCATCCGTTTTTCAACCTCTTCAATTCCCGCTCGATCCATTTTAGCAATATCAGAAACATCAATAGGTTCACCAAAACGAATTGTCACGCGCTTCTTCAACAAAAGCTGACTAAATTTAACTGGTCCTTGATAAACTGCTGGTACAATGGGCACTTTTGCCATTTTACTAATTAAAGCAGCGCCACCTTTTAGCTCGGCCGAATGACGTGTACCACTTGGAAACATGATCAAACTGCGATTCGTATTTTTCAGCATTTTAACTGGTGTTTTAATGACGCTCGGTCCTGGATTGTCTCGTTTTACAGGAAAAGCATGAGAGTGGATCAGAATCCAACGTAAAATTGGATTTTTAAACAATTCCTCTTTTGCCATAAACCCAAATTCCTTTGGTGTACCCGCTAGCGCAAAATAGATTGGATCCCACCACGTACGATGCGGCCCTACTAATACATAATTTCCTTCTGGTAGCCTTTCTTTCCCTTCATACCGTGCGTTGCTATTTAAAATAAAAACAATTATCCGTGCTACTTGTCGAATAAATCGATAAAACATGGGAATTCACTCACTTTCATTCATCTCTTCCATTAGTATGACGAAAAAGGGAGCACCTTGCAAGTTTTTTATTTATAATTTTGTGACACATGCTATACTATTGAGTGAAAAGAAGGAGCGTATCATGGAGATAAAAATAGCAAATAACGAACGAATTGACCAATTATATGCAGAAGACGTTAAAATTATTCAGAGCAAAGACGTTTTCTCTTTTTCACTTGACGCCGTATTATTAGCTCATTTTGCTTCGACGCCTGCTAAGGGTGTAATTGTGGATTTATGTGCAGGCAATGGGGCTGTCGGACTTTTCCTAAGTCGAAGAACGCAGGCAAAGATTACCGGAATTGAGCTTCAAGAACGCCTAGCTGATATGGGCCAACGAAGTATCCAACTAAATCAGTTAGAAAAACAGATACAAATGGTCCACTTGGATTTAAAAAATGTCTTTCAGCTCATCGAAGCCGACTCGGTTGATTTGGTTGTTTGCAATCCGCCTTATTTTAAAGAATCCGCCACTAGTCATAAAAATCCCAATCAACATTTAGCGATCGCGCGCCACGAAATTCATACCAACTTAAAAGAAGTAGTTCAAGTTTCAAGTAAACTCTTGAAAACAAACGGTAAATTATCCCTGGTTCATCGACCAGAGCGGTTAGTGGAAATCTTGAATACCTTCCAAGAGTTTCATCTTGCACCAAAACGAATCCAATTTATTTACCCTAAAAAAGCAAAAGAAGCCAATATGTTACTCATTGAAGGGATTAAATATGGTAAAGTCGACGGGCTAAAATTATTGCCGCCTTTGTTTGCTTACAACGATCAAGGTACCTACTCTGACGAAATAAGGAGCATCCTTTATGGCGACTAATACCTTTTACTTTTACGTATTGGAATGTCGAGATGGCTCCTATTATGGTGGCTATACAACTGATTTAGCCCGCAGAGTAGCCGAACACAATACAGGTACAGGCGCCAAATACACGCGTGTTAAAAGTCGCCGACCGGTAAAAATGATTCACTTTGAAGCTTTCTCCACGAAAAGCGAAGCTATGAAAGCCGAATATGCTTTTAAACAATTAAGTAGAAAAGCAAAAGAAGCTTATCTTAAACAAACATAAAAAACCAAAAATTCGCTTTCTAAGCTTGATTTTTGGTTTTTAATTTCTATAAAATTTTTCTTTTTGTCACACCTGTTTTTTATTCCACAATCAATTTAATTCCCTTCACAAGCCCATAAATCGTTAATGCGATATCCGCAACAATACTTGTAGCAAGCAAAACAACACACACAACTGCCGCAATGTATTCACTATTTGAAAGAATCCCTAATGTTCCTCCTGACAATAATGCAACAAAAAGCAAGATTCCCGGTAATATGTGCAACAGTAAGGCACTCTTTGCGTGGTAACTAATATTTTGATTGTCACGGCAAAAGAACCAAACAATTAATGGAAATAAAATAGGGGCAAATAAAATGGAGATATACGAGAGTCCGTTAATAATTTTTTCATTTTTCATCTTTTAAAATCCTCCTAAGTTTTTCTTACAAAACCTAGTATGGACGCGAATGCTTAAATATGATTTTCAACTCTCTTAAATAAGTCTTAACTTTTTTTATTAGCTTAATTTTATGAGTTGCGTTACTTAACCAACCACATTTTTAATTAATCAATCGCTCTTTGCTATTTTTTACTTTTCATCAAAGGATAAAAAACAAAGCCAACAAATAGCATTGCAACACTCAAAACTAACGTCTTCACATCTTGAATCGCACAAACGATAATCCAAATCGAAAAACCCAAAGCAATTAAAGCGACACACCCATCCATCATTTTTTTCCATATCGATATCTGACGGTATGTTTTTTTATCAAAAAGTAATTTTAGTTGATAAATGGATGGAATGAAGTATTGATATAAAAAAGTTAATGTAGCCAAACGAACAATAAAATCATAGGCGGAGGAAATGCTTGATAAAAGAGTCGTCACAACACAAATTTGCGTTGCAAGAGCCGTTGCAATAATTGCTCGCACCGGAACCTGGTTTGAATT
>JAATGB010000161.1 GCA_015654945.1 Lactobacillales bacterium
AGAAAATTTTCTTCTGAAGTGAAAGAAATCGATTTTGAAAGAACCGCAGAATGACGAAATCCCTTGGAAGATAACCAAGGCAGTCCTTTTTTTTTCGTTTCTGTCTGGACTTCTCTTAAAGTAAAATCAATTCCTAGTGCAATTTCACCAAGAAAGCTTTCTAATGGCAAATTTGGATGGTAATCTTTTTTTAATTGGACGACGAGTTCTTCTTCGTAATCAACGACGCCATCCTGACCAGGAAGCGAAATCGTTCGATTCTCACTGGTAAAAATAGCTGAATGGCTTGGTTTCAAAAAAATAAACGGTGCATCCGGAATCGGATTGTCGAGTTCTTTTGCATGTGCTGTGTAATTTCGACCGATACAGTAAATATTACGAATGGTTTCCAAAATGTGATCCCTTCCTTCCTATGCTAGAGAGAGAGCGTACGCAAGCGATAAATTTTCGATGGACGTCCAATTCCGGCGGGGCGTTCGCCGACTTCAACCAGATAATCCAGCATGGCTTTTTTAAAATTAGAGTGATCAATTGTTTTATAATCTACACCTAAAAATTTTGCGAAAACTTTACGCGCTTCTGTAATCGTAAATTCAGCACCGAGAACTTGCAAAATCGTCGGTTCATGATACATTTTGTTGATAATCCGATTAAAGGCTTTTAATATAATTTTATCATGGTCAAAAGCCAGCATTTCGGAGCCAAGAGATTCGCCAGTCGTCAAAGACAGGACAATCTTATCTTCTTTTTCATGTGTTAACATCAGGTGATTTGCCACACGTTCGACGTTAAACCAACAAGCTTCTGTTGCATCGTCACCAGCAGTTAAAGGCTCTTCACCAATAAAGGCCAGATAGCTGACGGTGATTACCCAGCCGCGAGGATCACGGTTTGGCGTACTAAAAGTATTCAATTGCTCAATATGGTTTTTTGAAAGCTTCACACCTGTTTCTTCTTCGGTTTCGCGTAAACAGCTTTCGGCGGTTGACTCAGATCGATTGACGAAGCCACCAGGCAAAGCCCACGAATAGCGAAAAGGATGGGTGTTTCTTTTAATTAATAAAACCTTTAAAGCGTCTGCTTCACGATTATAAGAAAGCAAGACGTTATCCACGGTGACAGAAGGTGTTTCATATTTGGGTAAATCTTGTTTTTGATACCAAGCCAAGTATTCTTCTTGAGAAGCTTGTGTTTCAAAATAATGTTTTTCTTCTTTTTTTGATTGGAAACGTTCCACAACAAACATCCTTTCTTTAAAGAATCAGTGTGTAAAACTATTTTAACAGAAAAAGCCTTTGATTGAAACTAAGATTCCATTTGAAGTTATTCCGCGTTGAATAAACAACTGAAGCAGCAGAAAATATTGCCGTTCTTTACTGACATCCTTGCTTTTTTAAATCTAAAAGACGAATACTTGAAAGAATAAAAAAAATAAGGTATAGTGAAAATGAAATTAGGAAAGGTACAGGTAAAGAATATGTATGTAGCATTCAACTACGAAAACAACTAAATAAGAATTGAAAAATTCTGTTTGTAGATGAGTGCGTCGACTATTTTTTACATGTAAAAACCAAGGCATTTTGCGCCGTTTATTTGTGTTTTTCTTAGAAATAATTTTACACGACGGTTCATCTTCTTCAGAATTGAAGGAGGTTTTTTTGTGTCGATTAGAATGAAAAATATCACAAAATTAATTGGAGAAAAAACACTTTTTACACTTGATCATTTGACGATTGAAAAAGGTCAAAAAATGGGTATTATTGGAGCCAACGGTAGTGGTAAAACAACTTTTTTAAAATTAATAGCTGGAGAAATAAAGGCCGAGCAAGGAACGATTGTCTTGGATGGAAAGACACTGTTTTTTTCGCAATTTTTAGCGGATCAAGAGCGAAGCGGCGGTGAACAAATGAAGCAAAGAATTCGCGAAATAATGTTAAGTGACGCGGAAATTTTACTGGTTGATGAACCTACAAATCATTTAGATAGAGCTGGACTAGCATATCTGACAGCCTGTTTACAAAAATTTGCGGGAACTGTGTTAATTGTTTCGCATCAGCGGCAACTTTTAAATGCTGTTTGTGACCAGATTCTTCTTTTTGAAGAAGGAACAGTGAAAGCTTATGCAGGAAATTATCGCGATTATTTGGCACAAAAAGAAGTCGAAATGAAAGAACAACAGCGTGATTATGCAAATTATCAAAAAACGAAGAAAGAGTTAGAAAGTGCAGTTGCAATGGTAAAGCAAAAAAGTAAACAAGTCAGAAAAACACCTAAACGGATGGGAAACTCTGAAGCGCGTTTGCATAAAATGGGAGATCAAAAAGCTAAAAAGGTTCTGGATAAAAAAATGAACGCAATTGAAACACGCCTTAATCAATTAACGAAAGTTGCCAAGCCGCAGCAAACAAAAAATATCGCGCTTCCTTTTCTGGAAAATCAAACGGTTCATAATTTCGCTGTTTTACGGGCAGAAAATTATCAACTTTCACGCGGACAAACGCAATTGTTGGTCAAGAGTGAGTTTCAACTATTGACAGGATCTAAAACGGCGTTGATCGGTGAAAATGGTGTTGGGAAAAGTACGCTGTTGCAAGCGATTATGGCGCGGAAATCTTCTTTTCAAATTGCTGCAAATGTGCGTTTTAGTCTTTTTAGTCAAAATTTTGAACAATTAGACACAACAAAAACGATTTTTGAAAATGTTGCGCAGGGAGCAATTTATTCAGAGCAAGAAATTAGGAACTTTCTGGCTCAATTACAATTTAGAGGTTCAAGTATTTTTAAAGAAGTGGGCGTCTTAAGCGGTGGTGAGCGAAACAAAGTAGCACTAGCAAAGCTTTTAGTCAGCCGCGCCAATGTGTTGCTGCTGGATGAACCAACGAATCATTTAGACATACCTTCATTAGAGGTGGTCGAAGCGGCTTTGCATGCGTATCAAGGAACAATTCTTTTCGTCTCACATGATGCACAATTTGTGGAAAAGCTTGCAACGCAACGATGGACCTTAACAAATCAACAGATACTAACTGCCGAAAAACCGCCAAAAGAAAGCTTGCTGCAGCCGTCAAAAGAAGAGCTACTGCTATTAGAAAATAAAAAGGCAGCACTTCTTAGCCAGTTGGCATTCGTTAAAATTGAGACAGAAAAAAAGAAATACGAACAGGAATTGGCAGCAGTGCTGAAGCGGTTAAAAAAGCGTTCAACACAAATAAAAAAGAATTAAGTAAGGGGCAGCAACAAAATATTGACAATTGAAGGAAAAAAATGCTAAACTTTCTAATAATAAAAGAGAATAGCGTTGATAAGAAGAGTAAG
>JAATGB010000088.1 GCA_015654945.1 Lactobacillales bacterium
CGGTTTGTTGAAGCCTCAAGCTGCGTATCGTTTAATCAGTGAGCTGAAGGATAGTGTTTCGGTACCGATTCATTTGCATACACATGATACCAGTGGAAATGGAATTATTACGTATTCTGCTGCAACCAAAGCAGGCGTTGATATTGTGGATGTTGCGATGAGTTCGATGAGTGGGGCGACAAGCCAACCAAGCATGAGCAGTCTCTATTATGCGCTAGTTAATGGCGCAAGAACACCCGATGTGAACATTGAAAATGTACAACAGCTCAACCATTATTGGGAAGATGTCCGTGCCTATTATCACGATTTTGAAAATGGGGTTAGTGCGCCGCAAACAGAAGTTTACTTGCATGAAATGCCCGGTGGTCAGTATTCAAATTTAAAACAACAGGCCAAAGCGGTAGGTTTAGGCGACCAGTGGGATCATGTGAAGAAAATGTATGCAACAGTGAATCAATTGTTTGGCGACATTGTCAAAGTCACGCCTTCTTCTAAAGTAGTGGGGGATATGGCGTTGTTTATGGTCCAAAATCAATTAACAGCAGAGGAAATTTATAAAAATGGAACAGAGATTGATTTTCCTGAATCTGTTATCAGCTTCTTTCAAGGTGACTTGGGTCAACCAGTCGGTGGCTTTCCTGAAGAATTACAAAAAATCATTCTAAAAAATCGTCAAGCGATTACAGTTCGCCCTGGAAGCTTAGCACCAAAAGTTGATTTCGAACAAATCAAGCAAACGTTGCAAGAAAAAATTGGATATGAACCGAGAAATGATGAAGTATTGAGCTATATTATGTATCCGCAAGTATTTTTAGACTATTGCAAGATGTACACGAGTTTTGGCGATGTTACGCTGCTTGATACACCAACCTTCTTTTCTGGCATGCGTTTAGATGAAACGATCGAAGTTCAAATTGAAAAGGGCAAAATTTTGATCATTCGTTTGGATGAAATTGGGGAACCGGATATTGAGGGAAAACGAGTTTTATTCTTTACACTTAACGGTCAACGACGTGAAATTGTTATCAAGGATTCGACTATTAAAACGCAAGTCATTGCAAAACAAAAGGCGGAACCGACAAACAAGGAACAAATTGGAGCAACAATGTCTGGAACAGTTTTAAAAGTTTTGGTTAAAAAAGGTGAACAAGTTAAAAAAGGCCAACCACTGCTTGTAACAGAAGCGATGAAAATGGAAACAACCATTCAAGCAAGTTTTGATGGTGAGATTGCATTGATTCACGTTTTTGATGGTGAAATTATTCAATCGGGTGACCTGTTATTGGAAATCAAAGCAAAATAGAATGGAGAGAAAATGAAGCAGCTAAGGCGTTTTTTGATCGCGTTAAGTATACTTATAATAGTTGCCTATATGCAGCCAGTTTATTTTCCAGAATCCAATCCAGTTTCTCAAAAAAGCGAACCGAAAAAACAAAAAACAAAAATTTTAACCGGTATACAGTATAGTGAGCTTAAAGCAACGGGTTTTTCTCGGTATATTGGTAAAAGTCAAGCAGATTTTACGCAAGCATTTGGGACGCCAAAGCGAATAGATGTAACGGGTTTATCCTATCAATGGTGGATTTATGGTCAAGACGGTCAAGACTATTTTCAAGTAGCGATCGAAAATCAAAAAGTTGTTTCAGTTTTTGTGATTGGTACGCAAAAACCAGTTGAACCATTTGCTATTGGTATGAATTTAGCTCAAATTTCAACGATATCGACACTGTATTCGAATTTTTCTTTCGAGTTTAAGCAAAAAAAATATGCGCTGGAGCTTACAGAAGAAGATATGAATTATCGGCCACTGGTTGCATTCGATAACCAAACATTTGCGATTTTGCAAATGAGTAAGCTTTCAGGTAAATTATTAGCTGTCCGTTATGTGAGCAAAGAAATGCTTTTGCAGCTACAGCCTTACCAGCTGACACAAGGTGCCACGCAATCTTTAACCATGAATGAAAAGGAAGATTGGGAAACAATTAATGATAATAGTCAGACACAGCTGTTAACAATTGTGAACATTTTAAGAGCACGAGATAAACTGCCAAAGTATACGCATTCGAATAAATTTGATACAATAAGTTCACTTTTATTAGGCAATTTCCTACTGAATACAGATAGTGTGATTACTGACGAATTGCGACAAAAAGAACTGAAGGAAGCAGAACAGCACAATAATGTGTCAACACCATTTATGATGTCCCAAGTTGAAATGGATCAACTATTGAGAAAAATGATTCCATCGGTTTCTCAGCGACGGATTCATGGAATTTATGCGGTTCCGAGCTATGATGTTCCTTGGCTTGTCATGTCATGGTACGGAGAGCTCGTGGATCAACCCCAACTGCTTTCTAAAAAAGATAAGGATGTTGGAGTTGCTTTTTCTAAAGGGCATGTGCTATTTTTAATTACAGATGATTATCAAGGTCAAACAATTCAAAGAAACGAAGATAACGGGAGTGGAGAGCAATGATCTATACAACAGAGGTTTTCTTATTGGAAGATTGTGCACTTGAACTTGCGGAAAAAATCAGCTCGAGTGACATCGCACAAAGTTATTTAATCAATCAATATCGGGTGCGAACAACGGATGAAACGAAACAGAAAAAAACGGCTTTTTTGAAAGCGAAAGAAAGCTTTGAACGGATTGAAGCGTATGGATCGCATGCACCAGATTTTTCCGAAAAACGCCGAACTTTACGGAAAGCCAAGCGAGAGTTAGACATGGATGAGGCAATTGCTGATTTTCGTGTGAGCGAAACCTCCTTACAAGATATTCTAGATCACGTGGGCTA
>JAATGB010000052.1 GCA_015654945.1 Lactobacillales bacterium
GTTAAAGTTTTTTGCTAACCACATTAACCCAGTTTCTTATGCAGTTTCTACGGTGCGTCATATTCTTGCAACGGGAACAATAGATTCGAACTTTTGGGGAGCGCTACTTGGCGCCGCAGTAATTCTGGTTATCTTTATCCCTTTGACCTATATAACGTATAAGAAAAAAGGATAAGTAACAAGCAGTCTATTTGTAAGTTTTGCCAAAAAATAAAAGGCGAAGAAAACAAAATTATAGCAACCAAAATAATCCAGATGCCAATCAATTCGACGGGTATTTGGATTATTTTGATTAAGAATTCTGGTTTAAAGGAAGGACAGTGGAGCCATTGTGCAACGTGTCAGTTTGATTAGTTTACATTTCTTCTGGTGCTTTTAATCCCAATAAACGGAGATCTTCTTTTAAAACGGTTTTTACCGCATAAACAAGAGCCAAACGCGCATCACGCTCTTTGTCTTCTGTCAGAATCTTGACATGGGCATAGTATTTGTTAAAGGATTGTGCTAATTGAATTGCGTGTTTTGCGATAATGGACGGTTCATATTTATTTGCTGCTTTTTGGACAGTAGTAGGAAATGCTTGGAGTAATTTAATGACTTCCCAACTATCTTCGTCATTTAAGGAAAGTGATTCTAAAGGAATATTTCTTTGTGTCCAATCTGCTTTTCGTAAAATGCTTGCAGAACGCGCATATGTATATTGGACATATGGACCTGTTTCACCTTCAAAACGGACCACTTCATCAAGTGTAAAGTCAAAATTATTCAAACGATCGTTCTTTAAATCATGGAAAATAACAGCACCTACACCCACCTGATGTGCAATTTCGTCTTTATTTTCTAAATCAGGATTTTTCGCAATAATTTGCGCTTTCGCTGAATCAACTGCTTCATTTAGCACTTCTTCAAGTAGGACGATTTTTCCTTTACGCGTAGAAAGCTTTTTGCCATCCTTCGTGATTAAGCCGAAAGGAACGTGGCGAATATCATCTGACCAATCAAAACCTAATTTACTGAGAACGGCTTTTAATTGCTTGAAGTGAATCCGTTGCTCGTTGCCGACAACATAGAGCGATTGCACAAAATGATAGGTATTTTTGCGGTAAATTGCAGCAGCCAAATCCCGTGTCATGTATAGCGTGGCGCCATCTGATTTTCGGATAAGCGCGGGATTTAAATCATAATCAGACAAATCTACGATCTCTGCGCCCTCGTTGGTCTGTAATAAATTTTTTTCTTCCAATAAATGGATGACCTCATCCATTTTATCGTTGAAAAAAGCTTCACCATTATACGAATCAAAAGAAATATCTAACATATCATAAATATGCTGAAATTCTTTCAAAGATTCTTCGCGGAACCATTGCCATAAGCGCAAGGCCTCTTCATCACCGTCTTCGAGTTTTTTGAACCATAAACGCCCTTCGTCTTCTAATTCAGGTTCAGTTTCAGCTCTTGCATGAAAATCGACATAAAGCTTAAGCAGTTCTTGGATAGGAGCGTTTTTAACCGCTTCTTCTGAGCCCCATTTTTTATAGGCAACGATGAGCTTTCCGAATTGAGTACCCCAATCACCTAGATAATTAATTTTTATCGGGGTGTAGCCGATCTTTCGCAAAATATTTGCTAAAGAATTTCCAATAACAGTGGAACGAAGATGCCCCATAGAAATAGGTTTCGCAATATTAGGGGAAGACATGTCGATTGGGATCATTTGTTTTTCGCCGATAGTTGCGTCTCCATAATGCGCGTTTTGTTCTAAAATGAGCGCCAAAGCTTTTTGGCTTTCTTTGCGTTTATTTAAGAAAAAATTGATATACGGACCAACCGCTTCAATGCGATCAAAATCTTCTGTGGGAAGTTGTGTTACAAGTTCAGTCGCAATTTGTTGGGGTGCTTTCCGCAAAATTTTTGCCAAAGAAAAGACTGGAAATGCGACATCTCCATGTTGGGCTGATTTAGGATTTTCTAATAATAGTAAAATTTCTTCTTCGGATAAATGTTCGCTTAAAATCTGATACAATGCGTTTGTTACGATGGCTCTTTCACTCATGCTGTTCCTCCAATGATAAAATAGTTACGAAAAATAACGGTCTTTTCGCTTTAAAATAGGGCTAAAAAAGCCGCCCATTTTCTTTTATATTCGCTGCTGTTTTTTTGTAAAATCCATAGAATATTATAGCAAAGAAATGGCTATAATACTATCTTTTCTCCTTAAATTCCTTCTTTAAGCAACAAAGACCAGTTTTGAATAATAAAAGGAAAAATAGCGCACAGAAAGGACTTTTTTGTTATAATGAAGCTATCAAAAACAGGAGCTGATCAAATGAAAAAAGCAGATCGCCAGGCTTTTATTAAACAATTAATTGGAGAACACGATATCGAGACACAAGATGATCTGATTGAAATGCTAGAGTCAAAGGGCATTCGGGCGACGCAAGCAACCATTTCAAGAGACATTCGTGAATTAAGTATCGTTAAAACTCATGGTGGGGATGGTCGTGTTAAATATGCGATTTTCACGCCAAATACGGCAACGAATGAGGAAAAATTGCGAGAGGTTATTCAAGATTCGGTTTTGAAAATTACCAAAGTCCAGTTTATTAACATCATTCATACCAGTTTGGGAACTGCTAATGTCGTGGCAGCAGTGATTGATGACATGGGTTCGCCAGAAATTGTGGGCACATTAGCGGGAACAGACACTTTGGTGATCTATTCACCAAATGAGCTGGCAGCAACAGTTGTTTATGATCGGATTCAGTCGTTAATTTTATAATTGAAGGAGGAAGAGAACGTGAAAGATTTACAATCATTACAAAGTGGTTCGGATATTCGTGGCATTGCGCTAGACAATGAAGAGGCAGGAGCTGTCACCCTTACAGCAGAAATCGCCCAAAAAATTGCGGGTGGGATTGTTCATTGGCTGGAAAAAGATAAGGCATATCAAACCCAGCCTTTAAAAATCGTAGTGGGGCAGGATAGCCGTTTGTCTGGAGAAGAATTAAAGCAAGGACTGATTGCCGGTTTTGTGGCGTCAGGTATCGAAGTCATAGATGTTTCATTGGCGACGACGCCCGCTATTTTTATGGCAACGAAATTTCCAGAATATCAATGTGATGCGGGAGTAATGATCACCGCAAGTCATCTTCCTTATTATTTTAACGGCATCAAGATTTTTTCTAAAAGTGGCGGTGCGGAGGAAACGGATATTGCGCAAATTCTACGCTATGCGAAAGATACAGAACCGATTATAAGAGAGAATGGAACCGTTATATTTAAAGAATTGATTCCTGTTTATGCCCAAGATTTGGTCGCTAAAATTCGCAAGGGAATTGGGACTGAAGCACAACCGCTAAAGGGATTTCATATTATTGTTGATGCGGGAAATGGAGCGGGGGGCTTTTTTGTCAAACGTGTATTGGAAGTTTTAGGTGCAAACACAATGGGAAGTCAATTTTTAGAACCAGATGGTCATTTTCCCAATCATATTCCCAATCCGGATAACAAAGAAGCCATGGAAAGTATTCGGCAGGCTGTTTTGAAGAGTCAGGCAGATTTAGGGGTGATTTTTGATACAGATGTCGATCGGGCAGCGGTCGTAGATCAAGCTGGCAACGTGTTAAACCGTAGTAATTTAATCGCTGTGCTAGCAACAATTGTCGAACATGAGCATCCAGGAAGCGCAATTGTCACGAACTCGCCAACTTAAAGCCATTTAAAGCAATTTATCGAAGGTTTGGGTGGAAAACAAGTTCGCTATCTATCGGGCTATCGCAATGTCATTAACAAAGCAATTGAACTAAATAAAGCAGGAATCCCAACTGAATTAGCAATTGAGACAAGTGGACATGCGGCATTTAAAGAAAATTATTTTTTGGATGATGGTGCATATGTGATTGCAAAAATCCTCATGTTACTCCCAAAGCTGAAAAAAGAAGGAACGACTTTGGCACAATTAATTGGAAAGCTACAACAACCACTTGAAACGCAAGAGATTCGCTTTAAAATTAATGCAGAGAATTATCATCATTATGGCGAACAAGTTATTATTGACATGACAGCGTTTGTACAAAAACAAGCAGGTTTTGAAATTGATCCAGAAAATGAAGAAGGGATTCGTGTGAATGTAGCAGGTCCATTTGGTCAAGGATGGTTCTTATTACGAATGAGTCTTCACGAACCGCTACTGGTTTTACAAATCGAAAATGATGAACCAAACGGTGTTCACAAAACAATTCAAGCATTGGCAGAATTTTTTGAGGCATATGCACAACTTGATACGGCGAAACTAACTGGGCTATTAGTTTAGATAGAGTAAATCAAAGACAGCATAGAATGAAGGGAAAGTTATTTCTCTCTTCATTCTATGCTGTCTTTTTTATTA
>JAATGB010000109.1 GCA_015654945.1 Lactobacillales bacterium
AAAAAATAATGCGTAAGCGTATCTAAGGATACGTTTACGCATTATTTTTTTAACACAGGAACTTTAAAGTAACTACTTCATAACTCCTTTAGCTTCGTCTATTAGCAACCTATTCATTCTGCACTATCAAGACTATACAATTGTTGGAAGCGCTGATTTTCTGCCCTAAGTGTTTGAGGACTACCAGCCATTTCAATTTGCCCGTTTTCAAGAAAAATCACGCGATCCGCATGTTCAATACCCAATAAATGATGGGTAATCCATAGCACTGTTTTTTCTTGTAACACATGAAAAACAGTTTGCAGTAGTTCTTTTTCTGTAATTGGATCCAAGCCAATGGTTGGTTCATCAATAATCACCACTGGTACATTTTGCAACAAAATGCGGGCAAGTGCAATTCGTTGTTGTTCTCCGCCGGAAAAACGTTTTCCGCCTTCTTCTACAACTGTATTCAAGCCTTGCGGCAGGGACGCCACCAATTGATCCAAGCCAACTTGCTTAATTGCTTCTGCCACTTCTTCATCGCTCGCGTTGAGATTTCCTAAGCGGACATTGTTTAGAATGCTCGTATTAAACAAATGGGGGCTTTGATTTAAGACCCCTATTTGAGTAAAAATTTCAGTTCTCAATTCTGAAATTGGGACAGCTCCAAGAGTGATCCTTCCCGAATTTGGTTCAAGATCCCCACGTAAAAGTTTTGAAAGTGTCGTTTTACCCGTCCCACTCTTTCCTAAAACAGCCAGGGTTTCCCCCGCTTGTATCTCTAAATTAAAATGATGTAAAATTGATTTGCTCTTTTCCGTAAATTGAAAAGAAACATCGTCAAATTGAATCCCTGTCCCTTTTAATTGAATTGGTTTCGCCGCACTTTCTTTTTCAGGCTTAGGTAACCGATGCAGTCGTTGCACAGAATCCTCATATAAAGGAACTTCTGCCACGCCTTCTGCAATTGGCGCAAAGGCATCCATTAGAGGGAAAAAAGCCAGCGTAAACGCAGCAATCCAATTTAAACCTGTTTTACTTCCGTAAAAATAGTGCCCTGTCCAGATCAATAACGCAACCACAATCAGACCAAATACAAATTGGATCGCTAAATCCTGTTTCCGTTTGTAACGATTCATTTCTTGGTCTATTTTTCGAACTTCGGCTTCGGCTGTATTATAAGTCGTGATAAATTCTTGATACCGACCACTATATTGCCAATCACCTACGCCTAGAACAGAGTCCGTAAGATTGGTATACAACACATGTCGTTTTTCTTTGCGCCGATAGTTTTTTCCTTGATTAACTAAAATCGACAGTCCAGGTAATAAAAACACAAGGATCCCCATAAGTAACAACATCATCAAGGCGAAAGGAATCGAAAATAAACCGAATAAAACCACAATAATAATATACAATAACCACGAAATAATCGTTGGGAAAATAGTGCGCAAATACAAATTTTGGATATGTTCAATATCTTCTGCTAGAATTCCGAGGATATCTCCGGAACGAAATTCAGCTTTGGCATTCATCGCACGCGATTCTACTGAGCGATAGAGCTTTAACCGAATATCTGATGTCATTTTCAATACCCAGTTATGGCTTGCCAAACGTTCGACATAGCGTGAAGCAGGTCGACCAATCCCAAAAGCTCGTGTTAGAACAATCGGAATATAGACCAGCAAAATATTGATCGGATGAGTCGCGGACTTACTGATCAAATAGCCTGAAGTAAACATGAGTGAACTACCACAGAAAAAAGTTAAGACCCCTAAAAATAGCACCAATCCCAATAACTTTTTATATTTTGCAAAATAAGGACGGACCCAATGATCTTTTTTGGTTAGTAATAGACGTTTATTGGTTGGCATTTAGTTCACCTCCGGCTTTGGTTTCTGCCACAAATTTCGCATAATATCCTTGCTGCTTGCTGACCTGTTCATAGGTTCCTTGTTCGACAATCTTGCCATTTTGCATCACGAGTATATAATCCATTTCCTTCATCCAATGCAAACGGTGTGTGGCAAAAAAGACCAGATGATTTTCAAGCAAAGGGAGCATCGTTGCTTTTAGCTCTGCCTCTGTTTCAATATCTAAATGAGCGGTTGGTTCATCAAACAACAAAATTTTTCGTTCTTGATCCAAAAATGCTCGCGCAAGAGCAACCCGCTGCATTTGTCCGCCACTTAAAGTCTGCCCGCCTTCACCGATCATCGTCGCTAAGCCTTGCGGCAATTCTTCGATCAATTCAACCAAACCGGCTTGGCTAATTGCCTGCTCCACCGACTCTGGCGAAGCATCCGGTACATAAAAGCAGATATTATTCCGAATGGTATCATGGAAAATATACGGATCTTGTGGAATATAGAATAGCTGTTTTTGCCATTTTTCTTGCTGTAAATGAGGAATAACTTGACCGTTCACTTTGATTTGCTCGGATCCATCAGGTTCAAGGAAACCACCTAAAACTTTCACTAATGTGGACTTGCCTGATCCAGAAAGGCCAACGATGCCAATCTTTCCAAATCCTTGCCACGCAAACGTAATATCCGATAGCGTCATCCGTTCGTCTTCTTTCGCGTATTTCACATTCAACTTTTCGAAAGAAAGTGTTTCCGTTTCATCCCATTTCTCGTTCAGTGTAAGGTTTTGCGTTGCTTTAAACGGCTCCTGATCCAGAATACGATAAATTTCTTTCATTGTATTACCGCCATTCAAGGTTGCATGATAATCGCTAGAAAAATCACGCAGAGGCAAGAAAAAGTCGGGTGTTAAGACAAGCACGATCAAGGCTGGCAACAAAGCAAGCTGCCCCTCAATCAATTTCAAGCCGAGAAATAATGCCACTACTGCAACGGACAATGTGGTGAAAAAATCAAGGGCAAATGTCGACAAAATAGCAATTTTCAAAGTACTCATCGTTGCTTTCCGGTATTCTTCGCTAACATTGTACACATTTTTTTCATATTTTTTGCTTAATCCTAATAATTTCAACGTTTCCAATCCTCTAAGTGCATCGATAAAGTGATTACTTAATTTTTGAAAGCCTTCATATTGGCGATCCGCTTTCGCTCTTGCAGCATAACCAAGAATAACCATAAAAATAATAATTACTGGAAACACGAGTAAAACAATCACGCCAGAAAGAATATCCTGCGTAAAAAGAAAGGCAGCCACAAGCCAAGGGATAATCATCATATTTGTAATTTTTGGTAAAATTAACGTCAAATAGTTTTCAACTTGACTTACGCCTTCAATCGCCATCGTGACCATGTTACCGGTTCCTTCTTTTTGCACGAAATTAGGTCCCAAAGAAAAAATTTTATCGACTAATTGTTTACGTAAGATTTGCGATTGTTGATAAGCAAACTTATCTAGCTGCTGTTCTCTAAAAAATTGGGCAACTTGACGCAAGAAAAAACACAAAAAGAAGAAAAAAATTTCTTTTCCCTGTGCAGAAACCCGCTGACCCTGCCACAAATTTGTAATTCCCTTCGATAAAAAATAAGCTTGTCCAATAATCAAAAAAGCTTGCAGAACAGCTAAGCCTGCAAGCCCGATAAGAACAGGCTTTATCTTCTCCATCCGGAATAAATTCTTATCCATCATGAGAATATGCCCCTCCATCCGTCGGTTTAATTCGTTTGCTAAAGACATAATACGACCACGCTTGGTATGCCAAGACAAATGGTAAAATCGTTAAGGAAATTTTAGACATCAAGCTCAACGTATACGGCGTACTAGATGCCTCTGAAATTAAGATGCTATTTGCAGCTGTCGTACTACTAATCATGACACGTGGAAATAAGCCATTAAATAATAAAATCACGACACCCGCTAAGACAAAACCTGTTGTCAAAAATGACAGTAGTTCTTTGTCCTGCCACACACCATATGCTGAAGCGACTGCACTAAGAACGATAAATGCAAGAATAGAAAGACTAGATACCGGCCGTGCTTGAATAAAATCGGTTTGGAAATAGATCAATACCGCAAAGACCACCAATCCAATAAATAGCACTGGATACAACATCTTGGCTAATTTTTGCGCACGTTGCCGCAGTTCGCCTTCGGTTTTTAATCGAATATAATTTAAGCCATGCAAGAAACAGATGAGCGTCACTGCCACGCCACCTACTAGGGAAAACAGATTGATATAATCGCCAAAAGAAGCAAAGATATTCTTTTGACTGTCAATTGGCATACCTGCTACCATACTGGTAAACATAATTCCGAATAAGAAGGGCGCCATGAAGCTCCCGATAAATAGTGTCCAATCCCAAATATTACGGCCTTTTTCCGTTTGCATTTTTCCTCTAAATTCAAAGGAAACGCCACGTAAAATTAGTCCGACTAAAATTAAGAAAAGAATCGTATAATAGCCACTAAATAACGTCGCATACCACTCCGGAAAAGAGGCAAACATTGCGCCTCCAGCTGTCAGCAGCCAAACTTCATTGCCATCCCAAACTGGTCCAATGGTTTCTACTAATTGGTTTCGTTCCTTGCGATTTTTCGCTAAGAACCGTGTCGACATGCCGACACCAAAGTCAAAGCCTTCTAGGAAAAAGAATCCAATAAACAAGACTGCAATTAAAACAAACCACAAAAGCTGTAACGTACTCATTTTAGAACGCCTCCTTTGCAAATGGATCTAAAGTGGCATTTTGTGCTTCATTTTCTTCTTCGTGGTAAGGACCTTTTTTCATCTCATTACGAACAAGATAGACCATGACACCACCAAGTGTTGCAAATAATAAGAAGAACACACTATTCGAGAACCATAGTTGACCTTTTGTGACATTTGGCGACACACTGTCCGCTACGGTAAACAACCCATAAACCGTCCACGGGAAGCGACCTAATTCGGTAATTAACCAGCCACCGGTATTCGAAATAAATGGAAAGGTCGTCGAAATTGCGGTCAGCCAGAGTAGCCATTTTTGCTTACCTAACGTGCCGCGACGCATAAAGAATAGCACCAAAATCGCTAATAAAATGACCGCGGTCCCGCAACCCGCCATGAAACGGAAACTCCAGAATAAAGCAGTTGTTGGCACATAATAATCCATCTCCGTGCCTTGTGTGCTATCGTATTTTGCATGTAATTCTTTGTTAATGGTATTCATGCCTTTAAAACCACCTTCGAGACTGTGATTTCCTAAAATACTTAGCATGTAGGGAATTTCTAAAGACCAAGTCGTCTTATTTTTATCTTGATCAAAACCAGCAATCCCCGCCCACGAAGCAGGATCCTCTGTATCCTCATAAATTCCTTCTGTAGCGGCAAACTTCATTGGTTGATCCTCAATGAGTGCTTGCGTTTGCAAATCCCCGACCGCAACCGTTAAAACTGCTGAAATCAAGCCCATGATAATCCCAATTTTCAATGATTTGGTAAAAAAGGGTAAATCCTTTTTCTTCAAAACTTTCCAAGCAGAAAGTCCAGCCACCACAAAGCTTCCGGTTAAGAAAGCACCAAATAAAACATGGGGAAACTCCAACCATAATTGATGGTTTTTGAACGTTGCTCCAAAATCAATCAATTCTGCTCGCCCGGTTTTACTATTCAGTGTATAACCCGCTGGATGTTGCATAAAACTGTTGGCTAATAAAATCCATAGCGCGGACAAAGCTGAGCCAATGGTTACTAACCAAATAAATAATAAGTGCATTTTCTTATTAAACTTCTCCCAGCCGAAGATCCATAAGCCTAAGAAAGTCGATTCAAGGAAAAATGCTAATAGCGCTTCAATCGCAAGTGGCGCCCCAAAAATATCCCCAACAAAGCGCGAATACGCCGACCAGTTCATCCCAAACTGAAATTCTTGAATAATTCCGGTTACGACACCTACAGCAAAACTCAAGAGGAAAATATGTCCCCAAAACTTCGCCATTCTTTTGTATAAATCATCTTTCTTTACCACATAAAGAGTTTCCATTACAGCGACCACAAGACCAAGACCAATTGATAATGGCACAAAGAAAAAGTGAAAAATAGTCGTCATTGCGAATTGTGTTCGTGCTAAATCTAACAAACTCATGTAAAGAACCTCCTTTTCATTTTCATAAATTCGATCCTTTTCTATTATAATATAGATTAGAATAATTATAAATGATTAATTACGATTCTTTCAGGGTATTTTTCGATCAGTCTAGCGCATTGTCACAAATTCTTCTGCAATCGTTGGGTGAATCGCAACAGTCTGATCAAAATCGGCCTTTGTCGCACCCATTTTAATTGCGACTGCAAACCCTTGTAGAATTTCATCCATTCCGACGCCAATCCCATGTAACCCAATAATTTTTTCTGTTTCTCCCATACAAACTAATTTCATTGAACAAGTTGTTTTTTCGTCAGCGAGTGCATACTGCATAGGGGTAAAGGTTGAGCGATAAACCTTAATGTTTTCTTTCCCGTAGCTTGCTTCTGCTTCTTTTTCGGTTAAGCCGATCGTTCCAATTGCCGGATGTGAAAAAACGACCGTTGCAACATTTTCGTAATCCAAGTAAAGATTTTCCTTGTCATTAAATAAACGTTCAGAAAGTCTACGGCCAGCCGCAATTGCCACCGGAGTCAATTCTACTTTGCCCACAACATCACCGATTGCATAAATTCCCTCCTGCGTCGTATTTTGAAATTTATCGACCTTAATTTGTCCCTTTTCATCAAGCTCAATTTGCGTTTTATCAAGTCCTAACTGCTTCGTATTCGGTCCTCTACCAATCGCCCAAATCACACAATCAGCCTGTATTTTCCGGCCATCCTCCGCAACGACCGTATAGCTATTATTTTGTTTTTTTATAATTTCTTTTGCTGTAAATTCAGCGTGCATTTGAATACCATTTTTTTGATAATTTGTCACAAGCTCTTCCGAAAGCATTGCATCAAATGTTCGCAAAACAGTTTCATGTCTGAAGGCCAGCTGTACTTCGCTTCCCAAGCTATGTAATACTCCAGCTAATTCGACCGCAATATACCCCGCACCTAAAACCACCGCCCGCTTTGGCAGTTGTTCTAATGCAAAGAAACCATTTGAATCAATCCCAAATTCAGCTCCTGGAATAGCTGGCTGCAATGCATGTCCGCCAGTTGCAAGCAAAATATGCGGTGCCGTATATTTTTTGCCCTCAACAACAACTGTTTGTTCGTCAACAAAGGAAGCATAGCCGTAAATCAGTGTGACATGATTACTCGCCAAGCCGTTGAGATAGGCACCATGCAGCCGCTCAATATACGCTTCACGATTTGCGACTAATTTTTTAAAAACAACAGCCGAAAGCGTCACATCTAAGCCATAACCAGCCGCTTCTTGTTCGATTGACTGTTTTAAATTGCCTGCTGACCACATCACCTTTTTTGGCACACAACCGACATTCACACAGGTTCCCCCAATTTCATTGCCCTCAATTAACAAGACCTTGGCTCCATGCATTCCCGCTCGATTCGCAGAAGCAATCCCACCACTACCGCCACCGATGACAATATAATCATATTTTTCACTATTATTTTCCAAATTATTCATTCCTTTTCTTCTCTCAATGATTGATTTTTTACGCACAAAAACGCATGTAAAATCAACCTAGATGATCTATGTACCCACTTTATCATAGCTTTCAATTCATGTATAGAAATCCGAATCTGGCAAGCTGTGTTTGGTCCAAATATTCGCTGCAAATTACGGCACAAAAAAAAGAGAGGGTGCAATTTATACACGATTTCTCTCTTCGCATTCTTATTTCTTTTTGCGAATCATATCTCCGACTTGGACAGATTCTACTACGGGCATCGTGACGAGCATCATCGGATTTGGCGCTCGATCAATGCGTTCACCTTCTTCGTTCCACATAACCGCAACTTCTTGTTCAAAATGATGAAAGCCCGGTCCATAAAACTCGATTTCATCCCCTACGCTGAAATGATTTCGTTGACGAATCGTCGCCATTTTTGTTGCTTCATCATAAGCCATCACTTCGCCAATAAATTTGTAGACAGGAATCTTTCTGCGCGCACCAAAAAGCTGTTCGTTCTCCGTTGGCGTATGATAGTAAAAACCAGTTGAAAGTTCACGCTGTGCCACTTTCCACAATTCATCGATCCATTCTTGTTTTAACACATACTTTTCAGGATCTGCCATGTAACTATCAATTGCTGCACGGTAAACATTGGAAACAGTTGAAACGTAATGAATGGACTTCATGCGGCCTTCAATTTTCAAACTATCCACACCATTTTCCACCAAATCTGGAATATGCTCAATCATCGACATATCCACTGCGCTCATCGAAAAGGGTTCTTCCACACCCTGATCCGAAAACGTATTCCGTTCTTGTCCAAAAGGCATATCATACAATTCATATTTCCAACGACATGATTGGGAACAGCCACCGCGATTCGCATCCCGAAAAGACATGTGATTCGACAGGGTGCATCGGCCAGAATACGAAATACACATTGCACCATGAATAAAAGCTTCGATTTCAATATCCGTATTTTTGCGGATTTCTGCGACCTCCGCCATCGAAACTTCTCGCGCCAAAACAACCCGTTCGAGGCCTTCTTGTTTCCAAAATTCTAAGGTTTCATAGTTCGTTGCGGAAGCTTGCGTCGATAAATGAATCGGCAATCCCGGAGCTTCTGTTGCACAAATCTCGATCAAGGCAGGATCTGAGACAATCACTGCTCGGATCCCAATCTCTCTTAATTTACGAAAAAAGGTTCCCGCTCCTGCTGCATCACCTTCATGGGTCACCATATTTGCTGCGACATAGACGTTTGCACCATGCTCTTTGGCAAAAGCGACGCCTTCTGCCATCTCTTCATAAGAAAAGTTGCCCGCTCGACTCCGTAAGCCATACGCATTGCCGCCAATATAGACAGCATCCGCCCCATAATGAATCGCCGTTTTTAATTTTTCAAGTGTTCCTGCAGGTGCAAGAACTTCTGGTTTTTTTCGCTTGCTCTTCGTATCCATTTCTTTACGCGCTCCTTATTTTACATCTTCTGGATCAAAAGCAAAGAATCCAGTATCTAATCCTCTATTTTGGGGATGAATTTCACTAATTTTATGATCAAGTTGGCTACCTATCGTTTCTGACCATTGGTTTTGTTGAATCCATTCTTTTGCCGCATTAAATTGTTGGGCAATTTCGACGAACGCATCCCCGTGACAATAAAGACCATCCAATTTCCAATTTTTATAGCCTAACGCGACCAAATCATTTAACTTCGTCACGAGATTGACATCATTATTCGCAAAAATATGCGTACCGTGGTTGTCTTCATAAATCGAATAATGCGTATCGGTTTTTTTCGGTTCTGAAATAAACAAGCCTCGTTCTTTCGTTGCTGCTTCGTTTAACTGAACGTAATGAAAATAATTTTGCAAAAGCGGTCGCTTAGATTGATGAATACACGTTGCACCATAGACCAATATTTCGCCAAAAATCTGTAATTCAGGTGCCATACGCTGTAGCTCCAAATAAGGAATCTCTCTAGCTAAAACCGAACCAATTGCGCCTTTTTTAGCCCAAAAATTAATTTGACGTGAACTGGTTACCAACGTTTCACCATCGTAAATATAAGGAATTCCATACTGATCTCGCTGTAAAACAAAAATCACACCAGCGTCACCGACTGTAATTTGATCCACTTTCTGTTCTTTTAAAAAGTCCAGATATTCCGGAAGTTGCTTCATTGCTTCTGGATGCATCAATGCATTGACTGCAACGGTCACTTTTTTTCCTTTCTCATGAACTATGTGGATAATTTCACTTTGTTGAGCTCGTGAAAAGGACTTCGGGAGACGTAACCCAAATGTTTCTTCACCGATATAGACTGTGTCAACTCCACTTACCAGTAATTTTCCAAGCTGATCCATTGATTCAACGGTTGCGGTAATTTCTATCATGCGTAAATCCTCCCTTTTCAACAATTTCAATCCTATCATAGCTTGCCGAAGTTTCCAAGTGATAATTTCACAAATTAAGCCAAAAAACAGCTGTTAGCAGAAGAAAATCCCTCCACAAACAACTGTTACTTGCTACTATTTATTAGACTTCTTGTAGTTCTTTTTTCTTTTTTATCTCTGCGACATTCACCGTAATTTTTCCTTTAGTTGCACCAATCGTTACTTTATCGCCTAATTTCACTTGTCCGGATAATAAGGCTTCACTTAAACGATCTTCCACTTCTTTTTGCAACGCACGGCGAATCGGTCTGGCACCGTATTCCGGATCAAAGCCCGCATCACCAATCACGTCAATTGCGGATGGCGTAATTTTAAGGGTAATATCTTGCTCTTTCATACGATTCACAATTGATTTGCTCATGATTTTCACAATTCGATGAAGCTCCGCTTTTTCCAAGGCTTTGAAAACAATGGTTTCGTCAATCCGATTCAAAAATTCTGGTCGGAATGATTTTTTCAATTCTTCCAAGATCCGTTTTTGCATTGCTTTGTGATCCTGATTCAAGTCATGAACATTGAAGCCGACAAATTTTTCTTCTCTTAACGCAACCGCGCCAACATTTGAAGTCATAATCACGATTGTGTTACGAAAATCAACTTTTCGGCCTTTTGAGTCAGTCAAATGACCATCATCTAAGACTTGAAGCAAAATATTGAAAACATCTGGATGGGCTTTTTCGACTTCATCTAAAAGAATCACAGAATAAGGTTTTTGCCGAATTTTCTCGGTTAATTGTCCTCCTTCATCGTACCCAACATAGCCCGGAGGCGAACCAATCAAACGACTTGTACTGTATTTTTCCATATATTCTGACATATCGACACGAACAAGGGATTCTTCTGACCCAAACATCGCTTCGGCCAGTGCTTTCGCTAGTTCAGTCTTCCCCACACCTGTTGGTCCTAAAAACATAAAGGAGCCAATTGGGCGATTCGGGTCTTTCAACCCACT
>JAATGB010000158.1 GCA_015654945.1 Lactobacillales bacterium
GGTTAAGGATTTTGATCCCAATTTACCCATTTATGGTTTAGCGAATAGTGAGTTGATTTTGGCGGCCAAAGAATTGGCTCTGCCTTATGCACAAGAAGTATTTGGTGATCGCAACTATCAGGAAGACGGTTCGTTGGTTCCACGTAGCCAAGCATATGCTGTTTTAAGTGACCCAGATGAAATTGCTGAGAGAGTGGCTAAAATGATTCGGCAGCAAGCAGTCGTGACACTTTCGGGGAAAGAGATTTCCCTTAAACCGGACACGATTTGTGTTCACGGGGATAATCCAGCGGCTCTTGCGGCGGTAAGGGCAATTAGAAAGCGACTAGCAAGGGAACAAATCGAAATCCGACCATTTTTCTTTGAATGATGGGTAAAGAACAAAAAAACAACTAATTCGGTTGAATTAGTTGTTTTTTTGTTCTTGGATGGAAGTCTTTTCATTTTAAGAAGGATCCTAGATTAGCCGGAAATAGTTATTTTGTAATGTCTTCCTGTGATGCTGTTTTTTTCGGAACCCGCGTGAAGAACAGCAAAAGAATCATGATCACAATAAACAACATCGCAACGCCATAAATATTGGCATATCCAATTGAAGACGCCAGTGCGCCAAACAGGACACTCCCAATCAACATGCCCATATCGAAGGAGTTGTAATAGGCAAAATTAGCAATATGGGCCATTTCGTGGGGCAATAATTTATTAAACCAAGATTGGACAAGCGGGGTGCAAGAGCCAAAGCCCATACCGAAGAAACCAGCGCCAAAGTAAACCAAATATTGGGTGTGAACCGTAGCAAGTTGAATGAAAAGTAAGCCAACAAGTAAAGAAATGCCAGCTGGAATTAAGACAAATCGTAAACCTTTGCTATCGCTCATTCGGCCTACAAATAATTGCACGATAAAGCCAAAGAAGGCATTGATCACGAAAAAGAAGCTGAGATCGCCTAAATTACGCGCTTGTTGGAATAAGGTAAGAAAGCCAGTCAAACCAGAATAAGGAATTGTCACGAGCAAAATTGTTATGGCAGGAATAAAAAGCTGTTTCCAATTAATCCGATTTTCGCTTGTTGGTGTCTGTGCTTGTTCAATAGCGGATTCTTTTTTATCCTTGGT
Source organism: Lactobacillales bacterium (assembly GCA_015654945.1). Taxonomy (GTDB): domain Bacteria; phylum Bacillota; class Bacilli; order Lactobacillales; family Vagococcaceae; genus JAATGB01. The sequence goes on from JAATGB010000158.1 coordinate 1,116, forward strand.
AACGGAGAGGCTGAGGAAAATAGAAACGAGCGCAAACATGGCTGCAATTTGGCTCAATGTTTTAAAATCAAATGTACTGGATAAGTGTAAAGATAGAAAAGGACCAATCGCTAGCGCGAGTGTTACGCCAAAATTATAGTAACTAAACCCTTCGCCTTTTTTGTCTAATGGCAGCTCTTTACCAACATAATTTCCGTTTAATGTCGTTAACACACCCCAACTTAAACCGTGTATGAAACGGACTAACATCAAACTTAACGGATTTTGTACAAGCGAGTAGCCAATAAAAACAATAACGAGTAGCACCTGTGCTAAGCGGTAAAGCCAGGCATGTGTCTTTGGACTCATTCTTTTGAGAAAATAAAAGCGCATCATAATAGCACTTAGGCTAACGGAAGCTGCGACGAGTCCAATCGTTTGACCAGTTCCGCCAATTTGTTTGGCGTATTGCGGGACAATGGGCAACAACATTTGAAAGCTCATAAATAAGGTGAAGCTAGAGAAAACGAGCGCGGTAAAGCGCGGCGTCCAGATATTTGTAGAAGTGGTTTTCATATAATTCTTCTTTCTGTAGTCAGATTTAGTGTGCAGCAGTTTTTTGATTCAGTGGGGAAATAGTGAGAATACAGGTAATCAAAGAAGTGTGCTGAAATAACCATCAGCGGGAATTAAAATCAAAGACGATCCGAAGAAGGGTGGCACAAAAGTCGAGTTGAGCTTTCAAAAAAATCTGCTCGGATTAGGAAAAACTTTTCGAATGACGTGAGTTTAGCACAAATTTTGAATCGATGCAAGCAATCAAGAATCGCCTGTCAGTTTGGTTAAAAAATGCGTAAAGTGAGTCGGTTAAGGAACACGCGGCAAGCAAAGTTTTTATTTTAAGCGTGAAATAAACCTGCTATTTCTCTTAGTATACGTGTTGGATCAAAATAACGAACGATCAGTGAATCTTTCAACTGGAACGTATCTTTTCGCTATTTATTCATGTGTAAAAGGTATATAATGAGGGGGAAAAATGAGGTTAACCGATTGATTTAATGAGACAATTGTTGCTAAATGTTACTCATTTTGGTAAGTAGTGAACATATAAAAAAGAGGTGTCTTATTAATA
>JAATGB010000101.1 GCA_015654945.1 Lactobacillales bacterium
TTGAAATAGCCTTAACAGCTTCATCTTGTCCCACCACTCGTTCGTGGAGTATGGTTTCCAGGTCAAGTAAGCGGTCACTTTCTTTTTTCTCTAATTGTTGTAACGGAATTCCCGTCCATTGGGAAACTACAGAAGCGACATCTTCGCCAGTTACCTTATTAAAGTAGCCCGACTCTTTCTTTGCTTCATTTGTCAATAATTGATCTAGTTTAATTGTTTGGCGTTTTTCTTTCATGCGTAATTTTGCAGCTAACTCAAAATCTTGATTTTGGATTGCTTCTTCTTTGCTTTGAATCAGTGCGAATACTTTTTCACGCGCTTTGGAAACAGCTGAAGGCTCCTCGGTACTATCCAAACGAACTTTTGCGGAAGATTCATCAATCAGATCAATTGCCTTATCAGGTAGTTGACGCGAATTAATGTAACGAATTGATAGCTGGATTGCTTCATGAACCGCTTCATCTGTGATCGTTACTTTATGATGCTGTTCATATCTCGAGCGCAAGCCTAACAAAATTTCTTCTGCTTCTTCGGCAGTCGGTTCATCGACTTGAATTGGGGCAAACCGTCGTTCCAAGGCTGAATCCTTTTCAATATATTTTTGGTATTCATCTAAGGTCGTTGCACCAATCGTTTGCAATTCCCCTCTAGCCAGTGCCGGTTTCAAAATATTAGAAGCATCAATGGCACCTTCTGCACCACCCGCACCAATTAAGGTATGCAATTCATCGATAAACAAAATTACTTTACCATCGCGATAAATTTCATCGATCACTTTTTTCATCCGATCTTCAAACTCACCACGATATTTTGTTCCAGCAACCATCGAACCCATATCGAGCATCATCAAACGTTTGTCTGCCATGTCCTCTGGTACTTCGCCCGCAACGATTTTTTGCGCTAATCCTTCTGCAATCGCTGTTTTCCCAACACCAGGTTCGCCAATCAAAACGGGATTATTTTTCGTACGACGACTCAAAATTTGAATCAACCGTCTAACCTCATCCGTTCTGCCAACGACTGGATCCATTTGATCTTCACGCGCAAGTGCGGTTAAATCTCTAGCTAAAGAATCAAGAGTTGGCGTTCCTTCTTCGTTTGCACGCGCAGCATTCGCTCCTGCTTTCCGTGCATTCCGATTACTTTGTGGATCTGATAAACCTATTTTTTTCAAAATCAATTGACGCATTTTAGGTAAATTTAAACCAAGATTCGCTAAAATTCGCGAAGCCAAAATATCTTCTTCTCTTAAAAGACCTAATAATAAATGTTCTGTGCCAACATTAGGCGCACCCAAACGTTTGGCTTCATCTCCCGCATAGGTCAAAATTTGTTTTGCTCGGGGCGAATAAGGAAGATACGCACCTTGCGTATAGCCGCGAACAGCCCCATAACCTGTTAAAGATTCAATTTCTTCACGGATATCTGCTTCATTGGTGCCTAATTGTCGCAATGTTTTTCCTGCGATTCCACCTGTCTCCATCACTAAGCCCAATAAAAGATGCTCGGAGCCAACTGATTGATGTCTAAAATGTTTTGCTTCTTCTTGAGAAATGGCCAAAACAGCCTTGGCTTTCTCTGTAAATAGTTCGTCCATAGTTCCTCACTCCGCTTCTTCATATCCTAAACGTTCTAGGAAGGCTTGTAATAGTCGCGCTCTTAGTTGTTCTTCATCATAAATTAAATCCATTTGTAATATTTGTTTGCTCAAAACAGAGAGAATTAAATTTCCTTCTCTTTTTGAAAGAACTTCATTTTCATACAATTGTTGAATGATGGCAAATGCATCATCTTGTGAGACTCTGTCACCCACTAAATTTTCCATTTCTGAAAGGATGTCTGTATCATTGGATAACTTGATCTTGATAATCCGGATGTAGCCACCGCCGCCACGTTTACTTTCGACCACGTAGCCTTTCGGAATTGTAAACCGGGTTTTGATCACATAATTAATTTGTGATGGAACGCAATGAAATTGGTCTGCCATTTCTGCCCTTCGAATCTCAATCTTTTCATTTCTTTCCAAAATCTGTTTTAAATACGTTTCGATTAGGTCAGAAATATTTTGATTATCCACGTCCTCACCTCACTCTTCTCGATAGCTCATTGACTATCTTTGACCTTCATTATACAAAAAAAGCAGAGAATAATAAAGAAGTTTGATTGAAAAAATGGTTTTATGCTTCAGGTTGTTGTAGTCCGTTCACGTTTATCTGATTACGGATTCATCTTTCTTGATCAAATTTTTGAGAGAAACAAAGAAAGACTAGCTGAGAATCTACACTAGTCTTTCAGTATATCTGTTTCTTATGTACCTATTTATCCCGGTTTCAACCTTCGTTATTTCTTACTAATTACCACTGCTTGGCTGCCCATTTGCTTCCATGAAGCGATAAAATCGGTTCTGTCGACTTTTTTATTTTGCACACCGTAGGGATCATTAACATAAATGCTGTCATCATCATAGCCCGTCACAACCACACTATGCATGCTCCAACTAACAGATGCAGTTCCAGTCGGTGTTTCCCATGTCTTCATATCATTTGTCGCTGCCATCGTGACCGTGGTAATGACCCAAACAGGATTGCCCTTTTTAACTTCACTTAAAATCTTATTAAAGGACTGATCTGTGATATCACGAACTTGCAGCTCTTTTGTCAGGTATTTTTTCGCCAATTTTACAATGGGTCCGTGATAAACGCCGTACCCCACAGAAGAGCCAGTAATACTGCCGACAAAGCCATCATTAGGGTTCCCATATGTCCCATCTTCATACTGGTAAGGAACGGTATCAATTGCATCGCCCAATTGATTTTTAGTTACAGACACGTCGAAATAATTGAGAATCATTGCAAGACTTGTCACCTCACAGCCGTTATACAAAATCGGCGCATCCATCTGGTTAAGTAACGGAACTTGCAGAATTTTAGAGCCGGTTACGGTTGTCACCTTTTTTTTAGTTGTAACTGTTTTTGTTTCCTTCGTCTCGATCTTTTTCGCACCATCTCCGATCGTAATTCGTTCATCAAACAAGCCAAATTTTACGAAGATACCGATGATTAAAAGCAGACAAATGCCTACAAAGAAACGATTACGTTTCCCTTTTCCAGAAATTGCTTTTTTGCTCATTTTGAACCTTTCCATTCGTATTTACCCACATGACGATACAAATTCTTTTCAACGAATGAATTTTTTACTATTTTACTTGAGTTATTGTATCACATGAAGTAAAAAATATTAACTATTTGAACCCCTTTTTTTCAGTCTTAAGATGGATGTTTGTTTCTATGCTGATCTGTTATACTACCCTTATGAAGAACATAAAGGAGCCCTCAATATGGAAAATAATAACCCATTCTCACAGATTTTTAAATGGATTTTGATCATTCTCGCTTTGGCAATTGGCTTTTCAATTATCAGTGGCTTAGTCAGTTTAGCCATTCATATCTTATTACCGATAGCCATTGTCGTTGCTTTGTATCGCTTTATCTCTGGACGCAAACTCTTTTAGCTTGCACGTAAATCAGGATGAATAATAGAGAAATAAATACGCAAAAACTCACGGAAATCCAGTTTTTATTCGCTGTTTTTTCGTGAGTTTTCTTTGTATTTTTAGCTACTATTTTTAGACGGATTTTCATTTCGTTTAATCTTAGTTTTTAACTCAATCTTTCGGTACAAATAAATCGGGCCAAACCTTTCCCATGAAAAGTAGCACAAACAAGGTTACCACTCCCGTAGCTAGGCCACTTGCTCCGTTCATTACAAGTGAAAAGAGGACTGGGCTCATCCCCCAGAGTGCGTAGCTACCCCAAAAAGCAACACCGGCGACAAAATGCCAGAAATAGCGCGCCACAATGCCGACAAATGTTCCTTGAATAATACCGATCGTGCGTTTGGTTTGATTGCCTTCTTTGATTGCTTGTTGAATTTTCTTACTGTAGACACCTGCCATTCCGGCAAAAGTAAAGGCTAACGGATACTCAATCAAGACTTGGACTACGCTGAGAAAATAGACTTGACCAGTTGGAAAATGCAGTAGCCCCCATATCAAGCCCGATAATAAACCTGCTTTTGTTCCTCTTCTAAAAGCATAAAGTGTCAAAGGAATACTTCCCAAAGAAATTGAAAAACTACTTCCGATCGAGGTTGGAATTAACGACAAAACCAAAGCAAGTGCTGCCACGATGGTTCCTTCAATCCAAACTTTCAACTGACGATTACCCATAAAAAAACTCCTCCTATTTGTATAGAATCATTCCCATACAACAAAGGAGGAGTAGTATATGTAAGCTTTTGGTTACTACTCCATCACAATCCCTACGCTCGTATCAACGAGATCAGGTTCGAAGGGTCCGAGTAGATTTACTCAATCTCAGCCAGATGGCACCCCTTTGTGATGGTACGTTCTATTTAGTTGTTTTACATTATGTATCATACCATAATTTGACAAATCGTCAACTTTTGCCTCTTATGCTTCTAACTACACACTGACTTTTAAATCAGAAAAAAATCAGCTTCTTCCTCTCTATCAAATGGGCTCATCCTTCTCCGTTATCTGTTGCACTCATCATTTTTGGTTGTCCACAAGTTTGTACGGCCCATTAAATTGCTCCCAGTATTTTCATAATCACTAAAAATAAAGCGGGAATTATCGAATTAAGCGAATTGAATAACCAGTGAACAAAAATAGAACCCCAAATATTATCAAAGAAATAATAGATTAACGCAAAATATGCACCCACAACCATATAAGGAATTGTGGCCACCCAATCCCCATTAAAATTATTCCAATGAATTAACCCAAATAAAATAGAAGAAACAAAAAACATCAAGATTTTTAGCCCTTTGCCTTTTATTTTACCAAAAAGTAAATATCTGAACGTCAACTCTTCTGCAAAAGGTGCAAGGAATGGAGTTACTGCAGCAAGTAACATTAAGGTTAGCGACAAAGAAGACATCTCATCTGTTGTTGCTGCCGACGCCATCGAAGCAGGCAGTAGTTTACGTGAAAAATTCAAAATAGCAAAAGCTCCGACGACTAACAGAGCATTGATGAGTAACTTTATCCATAATCTTTGCTTGTATTTCTGCCATTGTTCTGCTAAAAACTCTTTAAACAGAAAAATCATGACCAAAAAACCAATAAAAAACAAGCCTACCGTTACGCAAACCGCTAAAATTTTATTTGTTTGCATCAAAGATAATTTTCCGAGTAAAGTTCCAACTAAAAATTCAATTGGAATCACACTTAACCCCATATAATCCTTTGCTGTCCATTTGTACCACTTTTCCATCTCTTTTCTCCGCCTTTACTTTTTCACTATTTACCATTCATTTTATTTCATAAATGGCACTTTCTCATTGTACAATGACTTTTGCTAGTTCTCAACTGAATTCAAGCAAGGCGCCCTAATTAAAACAATAGCTAAGCACAGAATACTCTTCTTTTAACAGATAGTTAAATTTTCCTTACGATTGGAAGGCAAACCCCAAGACACAAAAAAGCCAGTGACAAAATGCTTGCAGTCCTATCACCAGCTAATTTAATTTGTATTGATCCAGCTATGCTTTTATTACCCGAGCGTTTTAAGCTTTCCCCGAAATTGCTCAATCGAAGTATAGCCCTTTTGTGTCATAATAGCTTGTAGTTCTGCTGTCAAACGAGTAAAAATTTGTGTTCCTTCTTCTTGCAAAGCAGTTCCGACTTGCAGCAAAGTCGCACCACACAATAAATGTTCAAA
>JAATGB010000038.1 GCA_015654945.1 Lactobacillales bacterium
AAAAAAATAAGTTGGAGGAAATCACATGCCACAAAACAAACGAGAAAGTCTGATTTACACATTTTTAATGTGCTTTTTAATGGTGCTTTGGATGAGTATCTACAATGTCGCGTTACACAATGGAGAGGTTTCTTTGCAGATAATTCGCGAAGGTTGGTTAGGCTTTCCAATCGCTTTTATCTACGCACTAATAATGGATTGGTTCATTGTTTCTAAAAGAGCAAAAGGAGTTGCATTTAGATTTTTAATTAAACCAAATAGTAGTTCTCTAAAAAAAGTAATTTCGATTTCTTGCTGTATGGTAATTCCGATGGTCGTTTTAATGTCTTTATATGGTGGATTAGAAGCTTGTTTTTCATCAGGTAATTGGAATCAGTTTCTGTTAATTTGGTTAAGCAATGTTCCAAAAAATATCGTTATGGCACTGCCTTTTCAGTTGATTATAGCAGGTCCTGTAGCGCGGAAAATTTTTAGAAGTGTGATTCCAGAAGGAATGCTAGTGGAATAAAAACAAAATCGTTTTTTACTGAAATTCGAATTTGAAAAGTTGCTTTTATGTGCTTATGAATATAAGTCATGAAGCAACTTTTTTGTATTTTTCAATCAAATGATTAGAGAGAAAAAAATAATCGGATTATACTATTAAATAAATAAGAAGGGAGATTGATCGATGAAAACAGTATTTTTAACTGGCATAAGTGGGTATATTGGCGGTACAATTGCCGTTAAACTACAAGAAAAAGGCTATAAAGTGATTGGTTTAGTTCGGAATCAAGAAAAAAAAGAGCGCTTAAAACGTAAAGGCTTTGAAACCGTTTTAGGAGATCTATATGATTTTTCTAGCTATCAGCAACAGGTAGAAATAGCAGATAGTGTTATTCATACGGCCGATTCTGATAATTATGAAGTTGCCGCTAATTTTATTACCGTATTAAGTGGGACCAACAAGCCTTTTTTATATACATCAGGCTCTAATATTTTAATTGATCCGGCTTTTCCTGTAGAAAACGACATTTATTTTACGGAAGATATTCCGTTGAATTTTGATTCAGTGAATGGACATCGTTTATTTATTAATCGAATGATTGCACGAGCAGCTTTGGCTAAAATCCAAAGTTGCGTGATTGTTCCTAGCATGGTATATGGAAAAGGGCTGCTTTTAAACAAAGAAAGCAAACAACTGCCAACATTATTAGCAACGGCTAAAAAAAATAATTACGCCGCTTACTTAAATGATGGAAGTCATGCATGGAGTAATGTTCACGTGGAAGATTTAGCTGATCTTTACTTACTCGCCTTGGAAAAATCCCATTCAGGATCGCTTTTTTATGCGGAAAATGGGATAGCAACATTTAAAGAAATCGCGCAAACTATTCAATTAAAATACAATACGGGAACAGCAGCCCGTTCTTGGAGTTTTGAACGAGGCTATAAGGAATGGGGAAAAATGATGACGGAAGTTGCCTTTGGCTCAAATTGCCGCATGAATGCGGATAAAGCACGTGCGTTATTAAACTGGCAACCGAAAAAACCAGATATATTGACTTATATTCAAACACAGTCAAACGAATAGAAAGGAAAAGAATAATGAAGGCATTGTCTACGTTTCAGCTTGGAAAAATAACGCTTAAAAATCATTTTGTGATGGCGCCAATGTGTATGTTTAAAGTTCAAAAACACGATGGATGTGCAACTGATTTTCATCGTATTCACTATGGTGCGCGCGCTCTTGGCGGTATGGGATTGATCATTGTTGAATCAACTGGTGTTAGCCCTGAGGGAAGAATCACGGATAATGATTTAGGGTTATATCGAGAGGAGCAAATCCAACCTTTGAGTGAGATTGTAAAAGATGCGCATGCAGCTGGCGCTAAAATCGCCATTCAATTGAATCATGCAGGGAGAAAATCACAGTGCACCGATGGCGTTACGAAAATTTACGCACCCTCAGCTATTCCATTTTCGCAGGAATCAAGGACACCGCTTGAAATGAGCCCAGAAGAAATCAAAAAAACAATCCTTGATTTTGAAAAAGCCGCAATTCGTGCCAAAAAATGTGGATTTGATGGAATCGAGCTTCATGCAGCGCATGGTTTTTTATTAAATGAATTTTTGAATCCCAAGACCAATCAACGCACCGATAAATATGGCGATCCTTTGGTGTTTATTGCAGCAGTTATTCAGAGTGTAAAGCGTGTTTTTGCTGGTGAAGTATGGTTGCGTGTTTCGGCGAATGACTACAATGTCGGGACTGTGAATGATCTTATTCCGATTATTCGCCATGTGAAAAAAGATATTTCTTGTGTTCATGTTTCTAGCGGTGGCTTGTTTAATGTGAAGCCCACGGCGATCTATCCTGGATATCAAGTAGCAGATGCATGGAAAATTCAACAAGAATGCCAATTGCCCGTTATTGGTGTCGGGTTGTTGGATCAGTATGATCTGGCAACATATTTTTTAGAAACACAACAATTGGATCTACTTGCACTTGGGAGAGGTGTATTAAAGAATCCTAATTGGGTAATAGCTTATGCAAATCATTATCAAAAGCTTAATGAGGTAGAAAATTCGCCTTATAAACAGGCTTATCATTGACCGATATCATGAAATAAAATGTAAATGGCAGAAAATAAGTATTATCAAGTTAAAAATATTTCCACAAATTTTGTCAAAAAGCGAAGTGATATGAGTATCAAGTTGGCAAAGCAAAAAGGCTTAAGTGTCGCTATAGCAGTGGTTGATTGGTCGGGGAACTTAGTTAGTTTTATTCGAATGGATAACGCTTCGATTGTTTCTATTGAAGTAGCTAGTCAGAAAGCACGATCGGCTGCCTATCTAAAAGAACCATCAAAAGTTTTTGAGGATTTTGTTAACGCAGTCGGAGTAAGGGACTCTTCAGGAGAATAAGATCACTTACTAGCAGAAAAAATGGCAAATTCAACAAAATAGGTAATAAGTAAATAAGTAAAAAATACCGACAAAAGCAAATTCTTGCTTTTGTCGGTATTTTGATCGTGTAAGTTAGTTTTTAAATATAAAAATAATCTACGCGTAAAATAAAATAGAAAAGTAGATCAGACCAGCACCTAACATGACAAAAAGATGCCAAACCACATGCATATACCGGATATTGAAGCTATAGAAAATTGCACCTACTGTATAAGCCAAGCCGCCAGCAGCAAGTAAGATTGTTCCAGCCAAACCTAATCCATTATAAAGTTGTGGTGTTGCTGTCACACATAACCAGCCCATAATGACATAAATTACGGTCGAAATATGACTTTTTTTATTTAACCAAATTGATTTGTAGACAATCCCCAGAATCGTCATCAGCCAAATGATACTGAACAAGGTCCAGCCAAGCCAACCTTTTATAATTAAAATGCAGTAGGGAGTGTAGCTGCCAGCAATCAAAAGATAAATCGAACTATGATCAAACACCTGAAACACTTTCTTCGCTTTGGTAAAAATCAAGCTATGAAAAAGTGTTGAAATTAAAAAGAGGAGGATCATTGTTGTACCGTAAAGAGCGTACGAAACGACATGAAGCGAAGAATGCATATTGGCTCCCTTGATTAACAGAAAAACCAATCCAGTTATACTTAAACCTGTTCCAATACCATGTGTAACCGCGTTTAATACTTCATTCAAAATCAGATAATGTCTTGAGTATTTGATATCATTCATCTAGTTAGTTCACTTCTTTCTATAACACGAAATATCATTAAACTAATTCTACCTGAATTCTTCTCATTTTGAAAGAGAAATTATGCTTTTTAAAATTCAAGTTTCAATTGAACGAAAGAGCAGAAGTAAAATTTTGATTAATTTAAGTGACATTAGACATAAAGAATTGTATAATTACGATAATAAGTTATAGAACAACTCTTGTTTTTGAAACTTAAAAATAGAGAGCTGGATTCTTCTGTTTTCAAACGGAGTATGGGCTATCAAACTGAATGAAAATGATTTTGGATTGGCAAGAAAGAGGTAAAAAAATGGCAAATATTAAAATTGTGACCGACTCATCAAGTACAATGGAAACTGAATTTATCAAGAAGCTAGATATTCATGTAATTCCACTTTCAATCATGTTGGATGGTGTGATTTATTCTGATAATGATGAATTGGATAAAGAAAAATTTATGGAAATGATGAGCACCGCCAAAGCACTCCCCAAAACTAGTCAACCGCCTATCGGTGAATTCGCTGAATTGTACGACAAATTGGGAGCAGATGGAAGCTCCGTTATCTCTATTCATATGACGGAATCACTAAGTGGAACAGTTAATGCAGCGCGACAAGCAGCACAATTAACCAAAACAGACGTTACCGTTATTGATTGTACGTTTACAGACCAAAGTCAATCTTTTATTGTAATTAGAGCAGCAGAACTCGCACAACAAGGTGCGTCAAAAGAAGAAATTCTTAAAGAAATTGAGCAAATCATTAGTAAATCTAAACTATTTATTGGTATTTCTAATTTGGATAATCTAGTCAAAGGTGGCAGAGTAAGCCGTGTTGCTGGAATGCTTTCAAATATTTTTAATATGAAAGTAGTTATGGAATTAAAAAATTCAGAATTAGTCGTTCAAACAAAAGGAAGAGGCACAAAAGCTTTTACGAAATGGTTTGAAGAATGTAAAAAAGAATTGCAAACATTAAAAGTAAAACAAATCGGAATTTCTCACGCAGATGGGCTTGAAATTGCGCAATATTTTAAAGATTCACTGCAACAAATGTTTCCAGACATGCATATTCCCATTTTACATACGGGACCAATTATCGCAACACATGCTGGTAAGGGAGCCTTTGCCGTTATGTTCTACACCGAATAATCTAAAATGGTTCAGGTCAAAAGCAGATCATTTCAGGTCTGCTTTTTTAAAGTTTAAGGAGGATATTAGTTAATGAAGATCGTTCAAAGACATTGGAAGACGATTTTGTTAGTTTTTAGTGGAGCGTTAATCGCATTTCTGATTCTTTCGTACAGCCTACCTAAAGCAAAACCTCTAGTCGGCTCCGAAGTGAAAAGCTCTAAAACAACTGGGACTACCAAAACCACAATTAGCCTTGTTGCTTTAGGAGATTCGTTAACAGAAGGAGTAGGCGATACAACGAATTCAGGTGGATTTGTGCCGATTATTGCTAGAGATATCAAGGACGAATATAATTTGGTACAGGTAAACACGACGAATTATGGCAAAGCCGGTGACCGTAGCGATCAAATCTTAAAAAGGTTAAATGCTTCGAAAAAAAGTCAAAATAAGCTGAAAAAAGCAGATGTAATTACGTTAACCGTTGGCGGAAATGATTTAATGAAAGTTATTCGATCTGAATTAATGAATGATATCACGACGGAAACCTTTGCCAAGCCGCAAATTAACTACCAACAAAATTTACGCAAGCTCTATAAGCGGATCAGAGAAATAAATGCTACTGCACCTATCTATCAGCTGGGAATTTATAACCCCTTCTACATTAACTTTTCAGAGTTAGAAGACATGCAGAAAATTGTTGATTCTTGGAATGCTGCCTCACAAGAAGTAACAAAAGAACAAAGCAAGAGCTATTTTATTCCGATTAATGACCTGATATACAAAGGCATCAACGGGAATATTGGCGTGGGGGATGAAACAACAGCATCAAGCACGGGGACGTCAAGCAGCCAAGCAAATAATTTAATCTCTGAAAGTGATAATTTTCATCCCAATAATCTAGGGTACCAAATTATGTCAAATGCGCTAAAAGAAGAAATGATCAAAACCAAGCAACAGTGGCTAAACAAGAAGTAAAGGAGAAGCAGCGTGAAAAGAATGGAGCAAGAAAAAAAAGTCAAACAAACAGAAAAAATAGTGCGAAAAAAAAATCCGTGGAAGATCAGCTTTTTGATTTTGTTGGGTCTAATTCTTGGAAGCTTAGTATTTGTATTTACACGGATTAGCGAAGAAAGAGAACCAAACTATCAACCTTCTCAAACCGTTATTAAAGGAGATCCCACATTTCAAGTATCCTTAAAAAAAGCCCAAATCAATCAAATTATTGACTACTATCTCAATGAATATCAAAAAAAATCAGGTATTAAATACAAATTCTATTTGGAAGATCAAGCGTTACTTCAAGGGAATTTTAAAATACTTGGTCATAAAATGAAGTTTTACTTATATTTTGATCCCTATGTAATGGAAAATGGAGATGTCCAGTTAAAAGCTAAAAGCCTTTCAATTGGTACTTTGGAGCTTCCAATTTCACAAATTATGAGTTATGTCCAAAATAGCTATCAGCTACCTAAGTGGGTGGAAGTCAATACAAAAAGTAAAACTATTTTATTAAATTTAAATAAATTTAAATTAGAAAATGGCATGCGTGTAACCGCAGAAAAAATCAACTTAATTGACGATGACATTCGACTTAATGTATACTTGCCCATTGATAAATAAGAATTTAGGAGGATTAAAGATGCAAGAAAATGCGATATTTGCAGGTGGTTGTTTTTGGTGTATGGTGCAACCATTTGATACACAACCAGGAATCATTTCTGTTACTTCAGGCTTTACAGGTGGCCATACAGAAAATCCAACATATGAAGAAGTTTGTTCTGGTACAACAGGGCATACGGAAGCTGTAGAAATTATCTATGACCCTGCTATAATTTCCTATGAATCACTGGTCGAAATTTATTGGCAACAAACCGATCCAACAGATGCATTTGGCCAATTTCAAGACCGTGGCGATAGCTACCGACCTGCTATTTACTATCATTCGCAAGAGCAAAAAGAAGTTGCCGAAAAAAGCAAACAAAAGCTTGCGACTAGTGGTATCTATGATCAACCAATTGTTACGAAAATAGAACCCGAAACAGCTTTTTATCCTGCAGAAGACTACCACCAAGATTTCTATAAAAAAGACCCTAATCGATATGCGTTGGAGCATGGCCCAAGACAAGCATTTCTAGATAACCATTGGGGAAACGAATAGATGAGAAGAAGCTTTTATCATTATTTAATGACACTGAGAGGATCGATTGTCCAGAAAGCAGAATCAACATTTGCGCAAGACGTTAGCGAAGACATTCAATTTCCCAAACAAGCCGAGGATTATGAAACCATTTCTAATTACTTAGAAACAAATGCCTACTATATTACCAATATGGATTTATTTGATCATTTATGGGAAATATATGTTGAAAACAATCAATAGAAAGTATGTGAATTCATGAAGAACAACAGTTCAAAAAAGTCAATCTCACTGATACAGTATCTTATTTCCTTACTATGTGTAGCAATCATTGCTGTTGGTGGAACATTTATTGTTCTGGATAAGCAGGTTAAAAAAATTCAGTCTGAAAAAAGCACGACTTCTGATACAACGAGTGCGACTTTTAGCCAAATTGAGTCTGTTTACAATGAAATTATCACCAACTATGCAGGGGATGTTGACAAAGATAAGCTTATCGATGGTGCATTGACGGGGATGGTGAGCGCTTTGGACGATCCTTATTCTTCTTATATGAGCGGCAGTGATGCGGATTCACTTAATGATACGATATCCGGAAGCTTTGAAGGAATTGGCGCAACACTCACGTTAGAAAATGAACTACCGGTTATTTCTCAAGCTCCAATCAAAGATTCTCCCGCAGAAAAAGCCAAATTGAAAACCAATGATATCCTATTAAAAGTAGATGGTAAAACGACAAAGGGACAAACCCTTACAGAAGTTGTAACGAAAGTTCGCGGTGAAAAAGGAACCAAAGTTAAATTAACAATTCAAAGAGGCAGCGAAACCTTTGATGTTACACTCACAAGAGATACAATTCCAGTTGATTCGGTTTTTGGTAGTATTGATTCAGAAAACCCAACAATTGGCGATATTAAAATTACAACTTTTCAAGAAAGCACATTTGCTGAATTGAAAAAAAGCATCAAAAAGCTACGATCTGAAGGCGCAAAATCATTTGTATTAGATGTTCGTCAAAATCCAGGCGGCTTGTTAGATCAAGTTGAAAAAATGGCTAGTATGTTCTTAGATGATGGTCAGGTTATTGTTCAATTTGAAGACAAAGCGGGACAAAAACAAGTCACAAAAGCAAGCTCTGCATTAGATGGTGGCATGAAAGTTACCGAACCCGTTGTTGTACTAGTAGATGATGGTAGTGCCAGTGCTTCAGAAATTTTTGCTGCTGCCTTAAGCGAATCAGGTGATGCAAAACTGATTGGGAAGAAAACATATGGAAAAGGGACAGTTCAAACGATTTTAAATGTTTCAAAAGATAGTGAATTAAAACTAACGATTATGAAATGGTTGACGCCAAAGGGTGAATGGATCCATAAAAAAGGAATTAAGCCAGCTATCGAAGCAGACTACCCAGATTATGCATATTTAACTCCGATAGATCAAACGAAAGAGTACAAAGAAGGCGATACTGGAACGACCATCAAAACAATTAACAGTATGCTAAAGGCTTTGAATTACTTAACGATTGATGCTTCGGATTCTTATTCAGTAGAAACAAAAGCAGCCGTTCAAGCATTCCAAGAAAAAAATAGCCTCACAAGCACTGGAGTTGTAAATGCGCAAACGGCTTCAGCGATTGAAGCACAATTAACCAAACTTATTCAAGAAAATGACAATGCCTATAAAGCAGGTATCAAGGAATTAACAAAATAAAATTTTATTGTTTGCAAAAAAATACAGACAGCTAACGAATTGAAACGTTGGCTGTCTGTGTTTTTATTTTGTGCTTGCTTATTCGTAACGCAAGGCATCAATCGGGTCTTGTTTGGCTGCTTTGCGTGCAGGCAGCGTTCCTGCTAAGAAAGCGATAAACATGATAAGCAGCATAATTGTAATGATCGATTGAAGAGAGAATTGAATCAGTGTAAAGCCAGATAAAGCGTCTAAGAAGGAAGTTGCGGCAACGTGATTGATTAGAAGTGAAGCACCCCAAGCACCAGCAATTCCGATAAGTGAGCCCCAAAAGCCAATGAGAATGGCTTC
This sequence comes from Lactobacillales bacterium, assembly GCA_015654945.1. Taxonomy (GTDB): domain Bacteria; phylum Bacillota; class Bacilli; order Lactobacillales; family Vagococcaceae; genus JAATGB01. The sequence continues at coordinate 8,998 of JAATGB010000038.1, forward strand.
CACACTAAACATGGAAAAGACTTTAAAGCTACTTAAACCCATTGCTTTCATCAAACCAATTTCACGTGTTCTTTCTTGTACCGACATGTAAAGGGTATTGATAATGCCAAAGCTCGCAGCTAAAAGAGCAATTGCACCAAACATGGTTAAAACACCAGTAATGGCGTTAATCACATTTCGGATCATGCCAATTTCATCTTCAATTGTTTGGGCACTATAGCCACTTTTATCTAAATCAGCTTTGATTTTCGTAATTTCTTTATCTGTTGCATTTTTGGGAATCTCTGCTGAAATCATCATGTATTGATCTTTCATTGTGCTAGGTAGACCAGCTTCATTTACTTCCGAAAGCTTATCAATTAACGCATTGTTCAAAAGGGATACGCCACCTTGAATTAAACTGGTGTTTCGAATTCCCACAATTTTTGCCTCAACAATGGTTTGTTCTTTTGTCGAAGCAGAAGAGACGGCAATTTTAACTGTTTTATTTAAAGCTTCTTTATTCGATTTAAATCCTAAGGCCTTTACATATTCAGGAGCCAAATTAATTTCATATTCAGAAGAATTCTGATTTAATTTCTTTCCGTTCGCTAAATCAATCGTTAAGCTGTCCATCGATTGCATTGCGGAAAAGACATACTTTTTGGTCGTATTGCCAGCAATATAATCAATCGAAACAGTTTTCAAAGGTTGAACATTTTTAAGCTTTTTATTTTTTTTAATCATTGCAAGATCCTGTTTGTCTAAGCTTTCTGTTTGTTGCAAAGAACTCGTCTTTTTAGTTGGACTATATTCTTCAGGGCCTTCGCTATCAAAAGAAGTGCTGACTTTAGGTTGAATTAATAATTGACCTTCACCGCCAACACTGTTTACTTGTTTGTCGATATAATCATTGACCCCAATATTGACACCAGATGTTAACGCAATGGTAAATGTTCCGATAAAAATTGCAATAATCGTTAAAATAGTTCGTCCTTTACTGCGCAGTAAGTTTGCACTAGCGGATTTTAAAATATCTTGAATTTTCATTTACTTGCCTCCTCAATTAGTTCGCCATCCTTGATGCGAATTTGGCGATCACAACGTGCAGCTAATTCATCATCATGAGTGACAATAATCAATGTAATGTTTTTTTCTTTATTTAGATCGAATAAAAGTGTTTCAATTTTTTCACCCGTTGCGGAATCTAGATTTCCTGTCGGTTCATCGGCAAAAATAATTTTAGGATTATTCACCAATGCGCGTGCAATACAAACACGCTGTTTTTGACCACCAGAAAGATTCGCCGCTTTATTTGCCGCTTTATCATCTAGTTCGACGGAGCGCAAGGCTTCCATTGCCATTTCTTTTCTTTTTTTAGAAGAAATACCGGCAATTTTCAAAGGCAACAAAACGTTTTCTAAAACTGTATCTTTTGCATTCATGAAAAATTGCTGAAAAACAAAACCAAATGTTTCATTTCTTAGCTTATCAAGAGCCTTGGTCTTTATATTATTCGCATTTTGTCCATTCAAAATAATTTCACCAGAAGTTGGTTGATCGAGTAATGCCAAGATATGCATTAAAGTCGATTTACCTGAACCACTTTTCCCGATAATTGCGACTGTTTGACCTTGTTCGATCTGAAAACTAATTCCTTTTAAAGCTTCAAATTTTGAATCACCTTGACCATAACTTTTCTTTATGTTTGCTACTTCAATCACAGACATATTTTTTCCTCCTAGTGTGAGCCATTCAGTAAATAATCTGAATTTTTCAGTTTTTTACTATAGGTTTTATTGTGGATGTTTGCACGAATGAATGCTATAGGACTTAAGATGTATTTTTACATAGTTTCCTGTTATAATATGGAGGATGTTCGTTCTTGTTTTTGATCGATTTTTAAGAATGATTGTCTTTCAAAGAAGAATATAAGCTGGAAGTTGGTGGAAAGCTGCGTGAAAAAAAAATTGTTGGATAATCTTTGGAATTGGGTAAAAGTAATCTTTTTTGCAATTATTATCGTTTTTTTTGTCAAAGGCTTTCTTTTAATCCCGATTTCTGTTGATGGAAATTCGATGGTGAGTACCTTACAAGAGGAAGATCAACTCGTTGTTGAAAAAATTTCTAAACTGCGTCGCTTTGATGTCATTGTTTTTAATTTGCCTGGCAATGCAACTTATATTAAACGAATTATCGGTATTCCTGGTGATACGATTCGTTATCAAAATGATCAGTTATATGTGAACAACAAAAAAGTTTCTGAAAAATTTCTAAACAAGAATAAGGAAAAACTACCCGCACATACAAACTACACACCAGATTTTGATTTAGTGGACATAATTGGTGAAAAAAAAGTCCCTGCGCATACTTATTTTGTGCTAGGAGATAATCGACGGATCAGTAAAGACAGTCGTTCCTTCGGTGTTGTTGATAGCAAGTATATTTTTGGCAAAGCGGTATGGATCTATTACCCTTTACATGATTTTGGTGCAGTTCAGTAAGTAAGAAAGGAATAAAAAATGACAATCCAATGGTTTCCCGGTCATATGGCCAAAGCAAGAAGAGAAATAACTGAAAAATTAAAGTATGTCGATATTGTTTTTGAATTAGTAGATGCACGTTTGCCACTTTCCAGTCGTAACCCAATGATGGATCAAATTATTCAGCAAAAACCGCGAATCGTGATTCTAAATAAAAGTGATTTAGCGGATCCGTTTGAAACTGCAAAATGGCAGAACTTTTTTCAAAAAAAGGGGTACGCTGCCTTGGCTTTAAATTCTCAGCAAGGAAAAGGCGTGACCAAACTTATTACTGAATCAAAAAAAGTCTTGCAAGAGAAGATCACAAGACAACGAGAGAAAGGCATGAAGCCACAAGCGATCCGTGCAATGTGTATCGGTATTCCTAATGTAGGTAAATCAACGCTGATGAATCGGCTCGTGAAAAAAAATATTGCGAAAACGGGGAATAAACCTGGGGTGACCAAAGGACAACAATGGCTGAAAATTGGCAATGAGTTAGAATTGTTAGATACGCCTGGGATCTTGTGGCCCAAATTCGAGGATCAAGAAATTGGTCAAAAATTAGCTTTAACTGGAGCGATTAAAGATGATTTATTGCACATGGATGACTTAGCCATTTTTGGCTTAGACTTTTTTTGCCGCTTTTATCCGCAACGGGTAGTTGAAAGATACCAACTCTCGTCAGAAGAAATGATGATGTTGCCCGCTGAAATCCTAATTCGTATTACCGAAAAAAGAGGATTTAAAGAGAATTACGATCGTGGGAGTGATCTCGTTATTCAAGACATCCGGAGTGGAAAGCTAGGAACGTATACTTTAGATCGTTATGAAGAAAGCGAGCTGGAATAATGACTCAAAAAAAATCCATTAAAACAATCAAAGCTCAGCTTGATCAGATTACAAATGAAGGTGATCTTTATTTCAAAGAGTTAGCAACAGATGAACGCTTAGGTGTACAAAAATTAGTGAATCAATGGTACAAAAAAAGAGCAAAAGAAAAAGCTCTCGTCCAACATTTTGAAGAAATGAAACAATTCGAAAACCGCGCGAAACAAAAAGGTTACTCTTTTATTGCTGGAATTGATGAAGTGGGTCGTGGACCATTAGCCGGTCCCGTTGTGGCAGCGGCAGTTATTTTGCCAGCAGATTTCCACGTTTTCGAAGTAAATGATTCCAAACAGCTTTCTAGCACAAAAAGATCGGAATTATATGAAAAAATTCGAGCACAAGCGATTGCAATTGGAATTGGCGTGATTGGCGAAAAAATCATTGATCAAGTTAATATTTATGAAGCAACGAAGCTTGCGATGTTGCAAGCCATTGAAAAATTAGCTGTTGCACCAGACCACTTATTGATCGATGCGATGAAATTGACTGTTGATATTTCACAAGAAAGCATCATTAAAGGAGATGCAAAAAGCATTTCGATTGCTTGCGCAAGTATTATTGCAAAAGTTACCCGAGATCGGATGATGCTTGAGTTTGATCAGCAATATCCTGGCTATGATTTCGCCAATAATGCTGGTTATGGAACCAAGAATCACTTACTTGGTCTTGAAAAACTAGGAATTTGTCCAATTCATCGCAAAACTTTTGCTCCAATTAAACAATTACTTAAATGAAAATTCCTTTTTTCGCGAATACTATTGATAGTATAGTCGAAAGAAGGAATTTAGCTTGGAAAAAAATTTTTACATTTATAATTTAGCCTCTATTGAAGGAATTACAAATGTTCAGCTTTTAAAAATGATTACTTTTCTTGAAGAAATTAAATGGCAAACGCGTTCGATCAATCAATTAGCAAAAATCGCCTGTATTCACGCATCACAACGGAAAAAGATCGTCGAACATTTTGAAAATGAAGCAATTCAAACTCGGATCCAACTCCAATTTGAACAAGAAAAGTTTATTACGATCTTAGATACTGAATACCCAGAGAAATTAACGGAAATTTATAATCCACCGGCTATTTTGTTTTATTCAGGTAATCTTGATTTGCTTCAGCAAAAATCTTTAGCAATGGTTGGATCCCGAAAAGCAACCGAAAACGGGAAAGAGTTAATCAAAAAATTTGTTCCAGAACTGGTAAAAAATGACCTTGTCATTGTCAGTGGACTTGCAAAGGGAATTGACACTTGCGCGCATCAGCAAACAATTCAAAATCATGGCAAGACAATTGCGGTGATTGGCTCAGGTTTAAATATTTATTATCCGAAAGAAAACGAGCGACTCCAACGCTATATTGGTACACATCACTTACTACTTTCAGAGTATCCATTCCATAGAGAACCAAAAGCATATCATTTTCCATTACGAAACCGCATTATCGCTGGCATTACAAAAGGAACCTGCGTGATTGAAGCCAAAGAAAAAAGTGGTACTCTGATTACCGCTCAATACGCATTAGAGTCTGGTCGAGAAGTTTTTTGCATTCCTGGCAATACTCTTTCTGGTAATTCTCAAGGCTGTCATAAGTTGATTCAGCAAGGTGCGAAATGCATATGGAAACCGCAACATATAATAGAAGAAATATAAAATAGAATCTTTAAAAAAAATAGAATCCTTGACAAACGTCTGGTATATAGCATAAGATGGTTAACGACTCTGAACTATCATTACCTAAAAATAAAAAAAGAGGGGGTCAATTATCAGGATGGCATATAAATATCTTGTAATTGTAGAATCTCCAGCCAAAGCCAAGACGATCGAAAAGTATTTAGGACGTAATTATAAAGTTGTGGCGAGCGTTGGTCACATTCGTGATTTACCAAAAAGTAAAATGGGCGTGGATATCGAAAATGATTACGAACCGCATTATATTTCGATTCGTGGAAAAGGCGATATCATAAAAAAATTAAAATCCCAAGCAAAAAAAGCAGAGAAAGTCTTTCTTGCAGCCGATCCAGATAGAGAAGGAGAAGCAATCGCTTGGCATGTTGCACATTTATTAGGCTTAGATTTAGCCGAAAAAAATCGAGTTGTTTTTAATGAAATTACAAAAGATGCTGTTAAAGCAGCATTTAAAGAACCCCGAACGATTAACCTTGACTTAGTGGACGCGCAACAAGCACGTCGTATTTTAGATCGACTAGTTGGTTACTCGATCAGTCCAATTCTTTGGAAAAAAGTTAAAAAAGGGTTAAGTGCGGGACGTGTTCAATCCGTTACGTTGAAAGTTGTAATTGATCGCGAAAAAGAAATTCAAGCATTTAAACCAGAAGAATATTGGAGTATCACTGGTAATTTTTTGAAAAAAAGAAAAAAATTCCAAGCCAACTTCTATGGAGTTAATGGCAAAAAGAAAAAACTAACCAATGCAGCGGATGTAAAAGAAGTAACCGATAAACTAACCTCTAAAGAATATGAAATTGTGAAAGTTGAGAAAAAAGAACGTAAGCGAAATCCTGCATTATCTTTTACCACGAGTAGTATGCAGCAAGAAGCAGCTAGAAAATTAAACTTCCGTACCAGAAAAACCATGATGGTTGCGCAACAGCTCTATGAGGGAATTGCCATCGGTAAAGAAGGAACTGTTGGTTTGATTACATATATGCGAACGGACTCAACTAGAATATCAGATGTTGCAAAAAATGAGGCTGCGACATACATTGAAAAAGAGTTTGGCAAAGAATATTCCTCACATGGTGGTCGAGCTACTAAAAATGCGAAAAGTGCGCAAGATGCGCATGAAGCAATTCGACCTTCGAGTACGATGCGGACGCCAGAATCGTTGAAACAATATCTAGAAAAAGACCAATATCGCTTATATCAGTTAATTTGGTCGCGATTCGTTGCCAGTCAAATGACGCCTGCTGTGTTAGACACAATGAAGGTTACTTTGCAGCAAAATGGTGTGACGTTTATTGCAAATGGTTCTAAAATTAAATTTTTGGGCTTTATGAAGGTTTATGTTGAAGGAAAAGATGACGGCAAAGAAGAAAAAGAAAATATTTTGCCGGATCTTGAAGTGGGCGAAATGGTTCAAGCAACTGATTTAGAACCGAAACAACATTTTACGCAACCTCCCGCTCGTTACAGCGAAGCCACACTTATTCGTTTTTTAGAAGAAAATGGTGTCGGACGGCCATCGACTTATGCGCCAACTTTGGATACAATTCAACGTCGTTACTATGTTAAATTGGTGAATAAACGCTTCGAACCAACTGAACTCGGTGAAATTGTGAATACATTAATCTGTGATTTCTTCCCTAAGGTGGTCGATATTAACTTTACAGCTGGAATGGAACAAGATCTTGATCATATTGCAGAAGGCCAGGAACGTTGGGTAAAAGTCGTCGACCATTTTTATAAGCCTTTTGAAAAAGAATTAGAAAAAGCAGAAGTAAATATTGAAAAAATTCAAATTAAAGACGAACCTGCTGGCTTTAATTGTGATTTATGCGGTCATCCAATGGTGATAAAGCTTGGCAAATTCGGTAAATTTTACGCATGCAGTAATTTTCCTGAATGTCGCAATACCAAACCGATTGTCAAAGAAATCGGAGTTGTTTGTCCAACCTGTGGCAAAGGCCAAGTAATCGAAAGAAAATCGAAGAAAAACAGAATTTTCTATGGTTGTAATCGATATCCTGAATGTGATTTTACTTCTTGGGATAAACCGGTTGGCAGAAATTGCCCTAAATGTGACCATTATCTGATTGAAAAGAAAGTCAAGGGCGGTAAACAGGTGATTTGTAGTCACTGTGATTATCAAGAAGATGTACAAAAATAGGAAACAAAAACAGTTACCTGTGCGTAGCTGTTTTTTACTGTGAGTTTATTTTAAAAACGAACTGTTTTTATGGAGAAATGACGGGAACCAAACTACTATTTCTCTTCAAAATAAGTGTGAATAAATTGTGTCCAAATTCAAAAAAATTGATTAAATTCTGACAATTTATTTGTATTCGTTTTTCGCATATGTTACAGTTACTTTGTGTCAGAAAGGAAGGCGATCAGAATGGATAGTAAAGACTGGTTAGCAACCTTTTTAGAATACATTATTATTGAAAGACAGTATTCTAAGCAAACGAAAAAGGCATACGAAGAAGATATTTTAAACTTTTTTGTTTTTTTAAAAGAATCGGGGGATGACGACTATTTAAAGTTGACTCATCAAGATGTCCGGATCTATCTTGCCTTTTTATACGATCAAAATTATAGTAGGAATTCAATCAGTCGCAAGATATCTAGTCTACGTTCTTTTTATCAATTTTTACTCAAAAATAGCGCAATAAAAGAGAACCCTTTTTCTTATGTTCACATGAGAAAAAAAGAACGAACGTTACCACGTTTTTTTTATGAAAAAGAAATGGATGCGCTTTTTAGTGCGGTAGAGGGAACAACTTCTTTGGATCTTCGAAATCAAGCATTGTTAGAAATACTATACGGAACCGGCATTCGTGTAAGTGAATGCGCGGGAATAACCTTGCAGGACGTTGATTTTTCTGCAGGTGTTTTGTTGATCCATGGGAAAGGAAATAAAGAACGCTATGTTCCATTCGGATCGTTCGCTCAAGATGCATTGCAAAATTATCTCGAAAATGGACGCTTAGAAATTATGAGAAACTATCACAAAAAACATGAGTTTGTTTTTGTGAATCATTATGGTGACCAAATTACATCAACCGGTATTGAATATGTTTTAAAAAAAGTTATCCAAAAAAGTAGTTTGGATGCTGATATTCATCCTCATATGTTGCGGCATACTTTTGCAACTCATTTGTTAAACAATGGGGCAGATATGCGCACGGTGCAAGAACTTCTTGGGCATGCGAGTTTGTCTTCGACACAAATATATGCCCATGTAACCAAAGAAAATTTACAAAAAAATTATCGGATTTTTCATCCTCGAGCATGAGGAAATTTTTTCAAATTAGGATTAAAATAAAAAGAAAAGAATAAAGGAGATAGAGAGAATGGCACTAACTACATTTCACTCTACTACAATATGTGCAGTAGAACAAAACGGAAAATTTGCAATGGCTGGTGACGGTCAAGTAACAATGGGTGAATCCGTTATTATGAAAGGAACGGCTAGAAAAGTTCGCCGTATTTACAACAATCAAGTGGTTGTCGGCTTTGCTGGTAGTGTTGCGGATGCTTTCAACTTGGAAGAAAAATTTGAAGCAAAACTAAATGAGTTTAAGGGGAATTTAATGCGCGCTGCAGTGGAATTGGCTATGGAATGGCGCACAGATAATATGATGCAAAAACTAGAAGCGATGTTAATTGTTATGAATGATAAAGAAATGTTGGTTGTTTCTGGCACAGGAGAAGTTATTGCACCGGATGATGGTATTCTAGCAATTGGTTCTGGTGGTAATTATGCATTAGCAGCCGCTAGAGCAATGAAAAGTCACGGCAAAGAAGAGCTTTCTGCAGGCGAAATTGCCCAAGCTGCATTGAATGTAGCCGCAGATATCTGTGTCTATACGAATCACAACATTATTGTTGAAGAATTATAAAAAAGGATGACGAAGATGAATCAATTAACGAAAACCCCAAGAGAAATTGTTGCTGACTTAGATCAATATATCATTGGTCAGGAAAAAGCAAAAAAATCCGTTGCTGTTGCATTACGAAATCGCTATCGACGTTTGCAATTAGAAGAAAGTATGCAACAAGAAATTACCCCAAAAAATATGTTAATGATTGGACCAACAGGTGTCGGTAAAACGGAAATTGCGCGTCGTTTAGCGAAAATTGTCCATGCACCTTTTGTTAAGGTAGAAGCTACGAAATTTACTGAAGTGGGATACGTAGGCCGTGACGTTGAGTCGATGGTTCGTGATCTAGTTGAATCAAGTATCCAAATTGTTGAAAAAGAGCAACACAGCAAGGTCTATTCTCGTGCTTTAAAGAGAGCGGAAGACCGACTTGTAAAATTATTAGTTCCCGGTATAAAAAAAGAAAAAAAGCAAAACAACAATCAGCTTGAGGCCATGATGCAAATGTTTACGACGATGCAGCAACCAGTCGAAGAGGAAAAAGAAGAAGTAACGGAAACCATTCGGACAGATCGGGCAACAATTAAAGAACAGCTGCAAAAAGGCTTACTTGATATGCGTGAAGTGACGATTGAAATGGATGAGCCTAAAAAAATGACTCCTGGAATGAACAACGGCTTAGAACAAATGGGCATTGATTTAGGAGATACATTAAGTGCCTTGACCCCTAAAAAGAAAATCAAACGAACGGTGACGGTGAAAGATGCTCGCAAGATTCTGATTCAGGAAGAATCAGAAAAATTGGTTAACAAGGCTGACTTATACAATGAAGCAATTAAACTGGCGGAAAATAGTGGGATTATTTTTATTGATGAATTTGATAAAATTACTTCAAAATCACAACAATCTGGTGAAGTTTCCCGTGAAGGTGTACAACGTGATATTTTGCCGATTGTTGAAGGCTCTCAAGTCAATACAAAATATGGCATATTGCAAACAGATCACATTTTATTTATTGCCTCTGGTGCTTTTCATTTAAGTAAACCAAGTGATTTAATTCCCGAACTACAAGGCCGTTTTCCGATTCGGGTGGAATTGGATGATTTAACAGCAGAAGATTTTGTTAAGATTCTAACTGAACCAAATAATGCGATTGTGAAGCAATACATTGCGTTACTGGGAACAGAAAATATTACGGTGACCTTTACACAAGAAGCAATTGAAAAAATTGCGACAATTGCCTATCAAGTGAATCATGAAACAGACAATATTGGGGCCCGTCGACTGCACACGATATTAGAAAAATTACTGGAAGATTTGCTATTTGAAGCACCCGATATGCAAATGGGTGATATTATGATTACAGAAAACTATGTGGATGAAAAACTGGGGCAAATTGTTAAGGATGAAGATTTAACGCGTTATATTCTATAGAAAAGGAGGAATGAAAATGAGCAGTTTATTGGAAAAAACGAGAAAAATTAATGAATTATTGCAGCAAACAAATTCCATCAAATCAGAATCAACTTTACCTTATAACAATATGTCAAAAGTTTTAGGCGATATACTAGATACAAATACCTATATTATCAACAAAGATGGCACGGTACTGGGGTATTTTATCAAGCATGACATCAATAATGACCGGATCAAAAAAATGTTAGAAAATCAAAAGTTCCCTAAAAGCTACACAGATGATGTTTCCTTATTACAAATAACCGAAGCAAATATTGAAGCAACCAACCAATTAACAGTGTTTCCAGTTGAATTAAGAGAAATGTTTGCGACAGGATTGACGACGATCGTTCCTATTTTTGGAGCAGGAGAACGCCTAGGCACGATTATTTTAGGACGTATTGGTCAAAATTTTGATGAGGATGATCTTGTATTGGCAGAATATAGTGCCACGGTAGTTGGGATGCAAGTTTTGTATCAGCAATCACGCGAAATCGAAGCGGAAATCAGAAGTACAACAACCGTTCAAATGGCGATAAATACACTATCTTACAGTGAATTAAAAGCCGTAAAAGCTATTTTTGAAGCCCTAGACGGAGATGAAGGGCGCCTAACCGCCTCCAATATTGCAGATCGCATCGGCATTACACGTTCGGTCATTGTAAATGCGCTTCGAAAGCTTGAATCTGCTGGAATTATTGAATCGCGTTCCCTAGGAATGAAAGGCACGTACATCAAAATTATTAACAAACGTTTTATTGTTGCATTGGAAAAGGAAACGTTAATCTAATTTAAAAACTTTCAAAAGGAGGAACATTGGATGAGCTTACAGATTCAAAATGAACAACTCATCGCTACTTTTCAAACAAGGGGAGCAGAATTAGTTAGTTTAAAAGCGAAAAAAACCGGAATTGAATATATTTGGCAAGGAGATCCAGTGTTCTGGAGCAGACATGCACCTATTTTATTTCCAATTGTGGGTCGCTTGAAAAATGATCAGTATAAGTATCAAGGACAAACCTATCATTTACCACAACATGGCTTTGCTCGTGACCAAGAATTTATTGTTAGTGAGCAGTCAACAGAAAAAATTAGTTTTTTGTTGAAAAGTTCACCCGATACTAAACAAAACTATCCTTTCGATTTTTAATTAATTTTAAGCTACGAGTTAGCAGGTGAAGGACTTACCAGTTATTATGAAGTGAAAAATAGTGGCAAGCAAGAATTGCTTTTTTCGATTGGCGGACATCCAGCTTTTAACATTCCATTGGAACAGGATCTTCAGTTTGACGATTATTATTTGCACTTTTCGCCACAAAAATCACGACTAATGTTACCTTTAGATGGACCATTGGTTAATCAAGTGGCACGAACGCTTGGTCAAACCAATACAGACATCCAACTAAGTCATGCACTTTTTGAAAATGATGCGTTGATTTACGAAACAAAAGGGCTAAACAGTTATAGCATTCGTTCAGATAAAAGCGAACATAGCGTCACGCTTACGTACAATGAGATGCCATTCGTTGGAATTTGGTCACCTTATCCAAAAGAAGCTCCATTTGTCTGTATCGAACCGTGGTGTGGCATCGCAGATACAACAACAGCGGATGGCCAACTAGAAAATAAATTGGGAATTCAAAAATTAGCAGTCAACGATGTATTTAAACAGAAATATTGTATTACAGTTAAATAACTAGTTAAAAAGTATCGTTTACATAATTGACGGTGCTTTTTGATTTGGTAAATTCTATTTCGTGGTACAATAAAAGAAAATTTGTGTTGGAAAGGAAGAAAAAAATGAGAATTTCTAAAAATAAGGTTGCTATTATTGGTTGTGGTTTGGTGGGTTCGAGTACCGCTTTCAGTTTGGTCACACAAGGAATTTGTGATGAAATTTTGCTGATTGATATTAACAAAGAGAAGGCCTATGGCGAAGTACTGGATCTACAAAATAGTATTGAATATTTGAATCGTAATGTAAAACTTAAAACAGGTGAGTATCAAGATTGTTCAGATGTGGACATTGTGGTCATTACAGCGGGAGCACCACCGGCCAAGGGTGAAACACGCTTAGATTCTTTGGAACAAAGCTTGCGAATTTGTAAGTCCATTGTTGAACCAATTATGGCTAGTGGATTTGATGGAATCTTCCTCGTAATTTCGAATCCCGTTGATATTATTGCACATTATGTTTACACATTGTCTGGTCTGCCGAAAAACCAAGTGATTGGTACCGGAACTGCAATTGATTCTGCTCGTTTAAAAAACTTCATTGCTGATTTAGTGAATGTTGATCCACGCAGTGTTTATGGTTACTCTTTAGGTGAACATGGTGATTCGCAAATGGTTCCTTGGAGTACGGTCACCATTTCTGGTAAGCTGTTTTCTGATATTATTAAAGACAATCGACAATTAGTTGGCGAAGTTGATTTAGATAATTTAGTTTATAAAACAGCGCAAGAAGGATGGGAAATCTACAAGCGTAAGGGAACAACTTATTACGGAATTGCTTCTGCTTGTGCGGGTATTATCCGAACCATCTTAAATGATGAAAATAAAATCATTCCAATTTCAACATTATTAGAAGGAGAATATGAAGAAAGTGGAATTTTCGCCGGTGTTCCAACCGTTTTAAATCGAACAGGCGCGTATGATATCTTAGAATTACATATGACAACAGCAGAGCAAGAAAGATTTAAAAATTCGGCCGCTTTTATTCGAAATTATATCCAAAAAACAGCAGCGATGGATATTTAATCACCATAATAAAATTATAGTAAACTAAAGGAAACTGCAAAAAAAGGACTTCCTAAAATTAAGAATGTCCCTTTTTGTGTTCTTTTTTCAAACCAAATGAAATTCGACTCTCATTTCCGATTTTAATTCGCTGAATATTGTCTTTATGTCTTAAAAAAATGAAAACTGTAAGGGCGCCGGCAATAAGTGTTAAAAACCAATCATGTTGCTGTAAAATAAAAGGCGCAATGTAAGGTAAGATGATAGTTGAGAACGTGATAAATACTGCACTAATCATGCTCGTTAAACTGACTGTACTAGTGAGATACAGAACGACGACAAAGACAAGCACAGAATAGAAAAAGAAGGTTGGATTATAGCCTAATAATAAACCGCCGCTTGTCGCGACAGCTTTCCCGCCTTTGAATTCAGCAAATAGTGGAAAAGTATGACCAAGAATTGCAGCTAAACCAAACCATAAAGGACTAATCGTGACAAATTGAAACAGATAGGGCAGACAAGTAGCAAGTGTGCCTTTTAGTAAATCCATCATAAAAACTATTGTTCCTGCTCGATTTCCTAGAACCCTAAAGGTATTGGTTGTTCCTGTATTTCCACTGCCATATTTTCGAATATCTTTATGAAAAAAAATTCTGCCAATCCAAACACCCGAAGGGATTGAGCCAATTAAATAGGCAATAACTAGTAAAACAATCGTCATCACAAGTAAATTCCTCTCTTTGTTAACTATTCCAATTCTATCATGAATTATGAGATTGCTCAATATCAAGCAACAATAAAAAACAGAGAGAGAATCAATGTGATTTTTATTTATGGAAAGAAAAAATAGCGCTAGTTTAATTGTTTATTTTAATATCCAAAGAAGATATGGTACCATAGAATCAGTATTTACAGATAAATTAGCAGCTTGAATAAGGAAAAATAAAAAAGAATTGAGGGAAGAACATGGCGTTTAAGAACCCTACACAGCTAGAAATCAATGAATATTTAACGAACGCTCAAACAGTTGCAATTGTTGGACTAAGTAACAAACCTGAAAGAACGAGTTATCAAATTGCAGCATTTTTACAAGAAAAAGGGTATCAAATTATACCAGTTAATCCAGTTCTTGTCGGAGAAACGATCTTAGGCGAAAAAGTAGTAGCACAGCTCGAAGATATTGCTGTCCCTATTGATATTGTCGATATCTTTAGAAAAAGTGAATTTTTACCAGCGATTGCACAAAGCTTTCTAAAAATTGATGCTGCTGTATTTTGGGCACAATTAGGAATTGAAAATGAAGAGGCAGCTGAAATTTTAGCAACTGGAAAGAAACAGAAAGTTGTAATGAACCGGTGCATAAAAATTGAATGGAATAAAAATAAACAAATATAGACTTTTCAATCCGTTTATTTTAAGATATTATAGGAAAGATGTGGTATGCTTGTCATCACATGAAGTATCGAAATGAGGGAGCTTTTTGAATGCCGAAAAAAATACAAAATGAATACAATGATGCTTCAATCCAAGTCTTAGAAGGGCTAGAAGCCGTAAGAAAGCGTCCTGGGATGTACATTGGATCGACTGATGGCCGTGGATTGCATCATTTGGTTTACGAAATTGTCGATAATGCAGTGGATGAAGCTTTATCTGGCTACGGTAGCGAGATTAATGTAACAATCCATGAAGATAATAGCATTACCGTTGTCGATCATGGCCGGGGAATGCCAGTTGGCATGCATGTTTCAGGAATTCCAACGGTTGAAGTTATTTTTACTGTTCTTCATGCTGGTGGTAAATTTGGACAAGGAGGTTATAAAACCTCTGGCGGTCTACATGGGGTAGGTGCCAGTGTTGTTAACGCGCTATCTGAGTGGCTGAATGTTCGGATTGTCAGAGAGGGTGTCGTCTACGAAGAAAAATTTAAAAATGGCGGCAAACCAGATGGAACCTTAAAAAAAATCGGGAAAACAAAAGAAAAAAATGGCACAACGGTTCATTTTTTACCAGATAAAACTATTTTTACTACCTTGAACTTTTCCTATGAAACTTTAGCAGAGCGTTTAAGAGAATCCGCTTTTTTATTGAAGGGTGTCAAAATTACCCTAGCAGATAAACGACATGATGAGGAAGAAGCTTTTCATTTTGAAGAGGGTATCAAAGAATTTGTTGCCTATTTAAATGAAGAAAAAGATACTTTATCACCTGTTGTCTATTTTTCTGGTGAAAAAGAGGGAATCGAAGTCGAATTTTCGTACCAGTATAATGATGGCTATTCTGAAAATGTGTTATCCTTTGTTAATAACGTGCGAACAAAAGATGGTGGTTCACATGAAATCGGAATGAAAGCAGCCATGACGAAATCATTTAATGAGTATGCACGCAAAACAGGATTATTGAAAGAAAAAGATAAAAACCTTGAGGGCAGTGACTTTAGAGAAGGATTAGCGGCAATTATTTCCGTACGAATCCCGGAAAATCTCTTACAATTTGAAGGGCAAACAAAAGGGAAACTGGGCACCCCTATTGCTAGAACAGTCGTGGATAACGTAATTAGTGAACAATTTGTCTTTTATTTACAAGAAAATAATGAGAACAGTCAAATGCTTGTCCGAAAAGCGATTAAAGCAAGAGAAGCAAGGGAAGCTGCACGAAAAGCGCGGGAAGAAAGTCGCTCCGGTAAAAAGCGTAAAAAAGGAGAATCGCTACTTTCTGGAAAATTGACGCCTGCTCAATCACGTAACCCCAAGAAAAATGAACTCTATCTTGTTGAAGGAGATTCAGCTGGAGGTTCAGCAAAGCAAGGAAGAGACCGAAAATTTCAAGCAATTTTACCTTTACGTGGGAAAGTAATCAATACAGAAAAAGCGAAAATGCAAGATATTTTGAAAAATGAAGAAATTAATACCATGATTTATACGATCGGCGCAGGCGTGGGACCAGAATTTTCAATTGCGGATTGTAATTATGATAAAGTAATCATTATGACCGATGCCGACACGGATGGCGCACATATTCAAGTCCTCTTGTTAACATTCTTCTATCGTTATATGAAGCCTTTAATTGAAGCAGGAAAAATCTATATTGCGCTACCTCCATTATATAAAGTTTCAAAAGGAACTGGCAAAAAAGCAGTCGAAGAATACGCGTGGACAGATGATGAGCTAGCAGCTGTGACAGAAAGAATCGGGAAGGGCTATATGCTACAGCGCTACAAAGGTTTAGGTGAAATGAATGCTGAGCAATTGTGGGAAACGACAATGGATCCTGAAAGTCGAACTTTAATTCGCGTGCGAATCGACGATGCTGCTCAAGCGGAACGTCGTGTTACGACCTTGATGGGTGACAAAGTGGAGCCGCGGAGAAAATGGATTGAAAGTCATGTTCAGTTTACATTAGAAGAAGAAGGCAGTATCCTAGAGCAAAAAGAAGAAATTTTCCCACCACATAGTGCGAAAGCAGAAGTGGTAGAAATGGATGCGCAAACGGAAAATATGGAAGAAATAAATCTTTTTGACACACTAGAAGATTGAGAGGAAAGAGACGAAAATGAATCGACGAAATGAAATTCAAGAATTACCCCTTGAAGAAGTAATGGGGGATCGTTTTGGTCGCTATTCCAAATACATTATTCAAGAACGTGCGTTGCCTGATATTCGGGATGGTCTAAAACCCGTTCAACGACGGATCTTATTTGCAATGGATAAAGATGGTAATACGTATGATAAGGCATTTCGGAAATCAGCAAAATCCGTTGGAAATATCATGGGGAATTATCATCCGCATGGTGATAGCAGTATTTATGAAGCGATGGTCCGAATGAGTCAAGATTGGAAGTTAAGAGAAGTCTTGATTGAAATGCATGGGAATAATGGGAGCATGGATGGTGATCCACCTGCTGCAATGCGGTATACGGAAGCTCGTTTATCAAAATTAAGCAGTGAGTTACTGGAAGACATCGAAAAAGAAACAGTCGATATGGTTTGGAATTTTGATGATACGGAAAAGGAACCCACTGTGTTGCCCGCAAAATATCCGAATTTATTGGTTAATGGTTCTACAGGAATCTCGGCTGGTTATGCTACAGAAATTCCAACGCATAACTTAGGGGAGGTCATTGATGGAACGATTTATTTAATTGATCATCCAACAGCATCTCTTGAGAAATTGATGGAATTTATTCCTGGCCCCGATTTTCCAACAGGTGGTATTTTACAAGGAGCGAAAGAACTACAACATGCGTATGAAACTGGAAGGGGCAAGGCAATTCTTCGTTCTAAAACAAAAATAGAAGCACTCAAGGGTGGCAAAGAACAAATTGTCATCAATGAAATTCCTTATGAAGTTAACAAAGCAACACTTGTGAAAAAAATGGACGAAATTCGGTTAAATAAAAAGATTGATGGTATCGCGGAAGTCAGAGATGAAAGTGATCGGACCGGACTACAAATTGTGGTTGAACTGAAAAAAGAGGTCAATGCACAAGGAATTTTAAATTATCTCTTTAAAAATACGGAATTGCAAATTAATTATAATTTCAATATGGTAGCGATTGATCATCAACGACCTGAACAAGTCGGGCTTAAGCGATTCCTAGATGCCTACATTGAACATCGTAAGGTCGTGATTACCAAGCGTAGTCGCTACGAGCTGGAAAAAGCGCGTAAACGTCAGCATATTGTTTCTGGACTAATGAAGGCTTTGTCAATTTTAGATAAAGTGATTGCGACCATTCGTGGTAGCAAAGATAAAAAAGATGCAAAAATGAATTTAGTTACGGCTTATGGCTTTACAGAAGAGCAAGCTGAAGCAATCGTTTCCTTGCAGCTTTATCGTTTAACAAATACCGATATTACTGCTCTTGAAAAAGAATTGGCAGAGTTAACGGAGCGAATTAATTATTTGCAAACAATTTTAGAAAACGAAAAAGAATTATTTAAAGTGATCAAACAAGAGTTACGAGACGTGAAGAAGAACTTTGCGACGCCGCGACAAACGCTGATTCAAAAAGAAATTGAAGAAATTAAAATTGAAACAGAGGTCCTCATTTCTCAAGAGGAAGTTATGGTAAGCGTGACAAGAGAAGGATACATCAAACGCAGTAGCTTGCGCTCATTTACCGCATCCTCACCCGAAGAAATCGGCATGAAGGAAACCGATTCACTTTTATTTGCACAGCAGCTAAATACATTGAGCCATCTGCTACTCGTTACTGATAAAGGCAATATGATCTATCGACCGGTACATGAAATTCCAGATTTACGTTGGAAAGATGTCGGCGAACATATTTCACAAACAATTACGGGACTAAATATCGATGAAGTAATTTTAGCTGTGTATCCTTACCAACAAATCAATCCAGATGCTTCTTTTGTATTTATTACCAAAGAAGGAATGATCAAACAAACAAAAATGGCGGAATTTGATAGCTGGCGCACGTATAAGAGTCGCGCAACTAATTGTATGAAGCTAAAATCGGAAACCGATAAAATTGTTAATTCCTTCCTAGTAGCAAATATTGCTGACTTAGATGTTTTCTTGGTCAGCCATCGTGGCTTTGGTTTACGATATGCCTTAACAGAAGTTCCAATAGTAGGTGCAAAAGCCGCCGGCGTAAAATCGATCAATTTAAAAGAAGAAGATTATTTGGTTAATGGCTTGCTTGTTTTACATGAAGGTGATACACCAATTACAATTCTGACACAAAGAGGTTCGGTGAAACGAATGCTCGCGCAAGAATTGAACTCACTTGGAAGAGCCAAGCGCGGATTGATGATTTTACGTGAATTGAAAAATAATCCCCATCGCGTAGTTTATATGGGGAAATCAACCAAACTACCATTGAAATTAATAACAGAAAAGCAAAAAGAATACAGCATTAATGAAGAAAAATATCCAATTAGTGATCGAACATCCAATGGCTCGTTTATTACAGATGAAAAACAGGATGGCTTGCTTGAAAAGGTTATCCAATGCATCAATCCTCAAATCAATAGTACAGAAGCAAAATAAACAGAAAAAACAGCATTCATTATCATGAGTGTTGTTTTTCTGTTATACAAAATAATACAATTATCCAATCTGTTATAGTACAATAAAACAGATGAATGATTTAAATTTAACTAGGAGTAAGTAAAACTTTGTTACGAACTGATCAAAAATAAAATGCTTTAACAGCAGTTATTTTATCGACAAAAAAATTTTTGTGACTAATTTGTTAAAAAAAAAACTTGTTAA
>JAATGB010000176.1 GCA_015654945.1 Lactobacillales bacterium
ATCCTAAAGATGCTGTTGAATTTGTCAAAGAAACGGCAGTTGACGCGTTAGCAATTGCTATCGGCACCAATCATGGTCAGTACAAATCAAAAACCGACGTTAATATTCCGTTATTGCAAGAAATCAATGCCGTAGTCGATACCCCACTAGTGATACATGGAGGAACTGGTGTCAAAGAAGAAGACATTCGTAAGTTAATCAATCACGGTATTCGTAAATTTAATGTAGGAACAGAATTATTAGTATCTTGGACGAAAGCGGCGAAGGAATCTTTTGGTGAAACAAAAGTGAATAAATCACTACGCTACAATATTATTCCGTGTAACGATGCAGTGAAAGCTGTTGTGAAACACAAAATTGAGTTATTTATGAACAAATAAAAACGAAATCATTTCATTAAAAGAGGACAAGAAAATTTCTTGTTCTTTTTCATCAAAGGAGGGAAGTGAAAAGATGCGGCCAACATTGCTCTTGTTAGCGGGATTTCCCGGAACGGGAAAAACGTATCTTGGAAACGTGATTCAAAGAGAAATCGGCGGCTTTATCTGCGTATCACCGGACCAAATTAAAGAGGATTATTGTGAGAAGTACGGTTATGATAATTTAACTGAAAAGAAAATACTGGAAAAGGCCGCTTGGACAACATACTATGAAACAGTCGAAAAAAAGATGCAGGAAAAACAAAATGTTTTATCAGACTATCCTTTTAGTGAAAAGCAAAAACCAATTTTTCAAAAATTAATAAGAAAGTATGCCTACCAAGTAGTGACTATTCGCTTACTTGCCAATTTAGAGATCCTTTTTGCACGACAAAAAAACCGAGATTTAGATCCAGAAAGGCATCTTAGTCATATTATGAATGTCTATCACAAAGGAGATGAAGTGGAGGATCGGACAAAAGCCGATAATTTGTTAAGCTATGAAGAATTTATACGTCGCTGTACAACAAGAGGTTATGAAAAATTTTCATTAGGCCAGTTAATCGAGGTTGATGCCACTGATTTTGCACAGATTGAGACAGCAGCTATTTTGACCAAATTGAAAAAGATCCTTTACGAAGAGCCAAGGCTGAAAGAGAAATAAAAGGCATCGAAATTCTTTTTCAAAAAATACGCACAGGAATTGAAAAGTTTCATCATCAAAAATTCATATTTAACAGTTACTATATAAATATACCAACAAGAACTTCTGTGACGGATCATCACAGGAGCCAAACAACCCTAACTAACTTTTTCATTTTCATTTTTTAACTCCTTTTAGCCTATCTCTTCATTGAGATAGGTTTTATTTTTGTTTAAAAGATAAACATACTAGGAGTGGCTAAAGAATAAAAAAGCAGCTAAGCGGATTTCGCTTAACTGCTGAGTAGATCATTTAAAAACCGCGACCGCCACCACCATGAGAGGTGCCGCTACTTGAGGTATGCGTAGAGCTTCCGCCGCCAAAGCCGCCATTACCGTTATTTTTGGGGATTCTGCGTGTTGTAATAAAAGTGTCAATTAGATGATCTTCGTTGGTTGTTAGTTCTAACGCACCCTTTTCCCGATACGGATAGGTATAAGTTCCCATTTTTAATTGATAGCGCAACGAAACAAGTAGGTAGAAACCACCACCAATTACCACTGCTAAAATAAAAGCAATGATTCCTTCTAAAGCAGTAACGGTTTTGATTTTTTCTAATTTCCCGGTCGTCTCATTATAAGAGTATCCTTTAGGAATTCCTGCTTTGTAATAGGTTGTGACATCAGTTAAAAATGCTGAAACACCATTGGCATAGTTTTGATTGGTTAAGTTGGGTTGGACATCATCAAGAATCTCATTTATTCGGCGGTCAGAAAGATAAGCAATCATTTTTCCTGTTGTTGAAATTTGGACTTGGCGATTTTCCATATCAATTAGTAAAAGGACACCATCTCGATGTGTACCAACACCAAAGTCATGATTATCGTAGTAATCATCCGCATATTCTTCACTAGTTTTTCCAGCTGTATTATTCGTTGTAACTACGACGATATCCATAGCGATTTCCTGCCGCTTTGCCGCTAGTTCGGTTTCAATTGTTTGTTTGTCTGTGTCTGAAAATAAAGCCGCTTGATCAAAGATCCGTTGTTCGGTGGCAGCACTGACCTTTCCAGCAAAAAAGCAAGCGGAAATAAGGAATAAGAACAAAAGAAAAGCCGATTTTTTCATAGTAAGTATCCTCCTATTAAAAAGATCAGGAAGCATAAAAGAAAGGAAATGCTAGCATAAAAGAGTAATTTTCCTTTATTTATTGGTAAAACGCCACTAACTTTGCCTGTTTGTCCGTTCATTGCATAATAATAAATTTTTTGATCATTGCCAGTGGATTTGTAGGTAAGGAGCCAAACCGGTAACAGAGTATAACGCTGTTGTTGTTCTTTTAATTGAATTTTGGTTTGTTTATTATAGACAGTGGTATAGCCGGAAACAGTATCGGTCAATAATTCACCGGCATAATTTTGAAGTTCCTTTTGAACGAGATCTGCTAAATCTTGATATTCAATATCTCGTTTCTCTGCTTGGAAGCCAGAAAGATATTGGGTTTGAAAAGGAACTGCTTTTTCCATTAAAAAAGGTTGCACCGATTCGACCATTTTTTGCGAAATGTTTTTGGATAAAGCATTTTTGATCAAATCTCGGAAATGCATAGAACCTTTGCGGAAGATTGAATATTTTTTTGTTTGCGTGTATTCAATATCTCCTGCGCGCCAAACACTGATTGAATTTGCCTGGGCATTAAGTTCACCGTCTAATTCAGCATCTACCTGCCAGTACGGGAAATAAACTCCCGTTAATTTTTCAATTTGATTTTTTGTAAAAAAGTTTTTTGGGATGAATTTTTTTTTCTTTGTCCACGATAAGAAAGCGGCGGTTGCAGCTTTTTTATCAATGGCAAATGGCACCACCGTATTTGGTAAAAATTGTCCACTTAAACGACCGGACAAAACAACTGGATTATGACAAAAATAGCAATAGGTTGCGGCGGTTGTTGCATCTGTTACGATTTCAGCGCCACAGCTCGGACAGAGAAATAAGGACATCTCATCGGCAGTCGTATCGCTCTCGGTGGCTGCAGTTTCTTTTTCAGCATCGGGAGGAGCAGTAGGTGTTTCCACTTGAACGCTACTTTCTCCTTGCGCGGTTTCAAAGGCCAAAACTTCTGCTTCCGTGAATTTACTATGACAATATTCACACTCAAATTGCTGCGTGAGTGGATCGAATAAAAGAGGACCATCACAATTGGGACATTTATGCGTTAGAACACTTTCGCTCATACTTATTTAGTCCTTTCCGTTAGTCATCGACCGGAACACCTTTAAAAGGTTTCCCGCATTCGGGGCAAAATTTAGGCAATTTAGTTGTAATAGTGACGATTGTATTGCACTCACTACATTTCATTTGAATCCCTGTGGGCTGTTGTTCTTTTGCCGTTGTTTGCTGTTCTTTGATTTGCTGTTGATTCTTTTCCGAAGCTTGTGAAAAGAAGCCGCCAGCTGCATTCATACCCGCGCCCATGCCCATAAAACCAGCCATGCTTCCATTAGGATTCGAACCAGCAGCTTCCATCCCTTTCGCAATCGAACCTTGAACGAATCCTTCTCGAATGGAAGGATCTCCTAACATGGCGCCTTGATTGCGCATATTAATCAATTTTGTGGAGTCATCTGTGTAAGAAATACTTGCAACTGCGACGGATACAATTTCCATGCCACGCATTGTGCGCCAATCTTCATCAAGAACATTCGCCATAAATTTACTTAACTCCATACTTTTTGAAGGAACATAAGAAATTCGTTCGCCTGCAGCAGACATTTGATTGATCGACGTTTGTAAAGCCGTCAAAAATTCTGCTAAATATTGTTCATTAATATCATCAATTTCGACTTGATCTTTGTCACGCGGAATTGCTTCTTTAAAGAAGAGAATAGGATCGACAATCCGAATCGAGTAATTTCCGTGAGCGCGGAGAAAAAGCTCGGCATTGTAAAAGTTATCAAAATAATTTAAAGGGGAACTTGTACCGAACTTAATTCCTTTGATTTCTTGCAGATTCAGAAAGAAAACTTGTTGTTTTTGTGGTGTGACGCCACCAAATTTAAACCGTTGAAAGGATTCGTTAACCGCTTCTTTCAAGCTACCAGAAAACATGGAAGGAGCCTGACCGTTATCCACAGTGTAGTACCCTTCTTCTGCTGTATAGTCGATAATTTTACCCCCATCAACAAGAAGCATCATGGTATTTGGGTAAACATGGATCACAGAACCATCTGTCAAGACATCATCGGTGCCTTTTTTATTTGAGCCACGGCGATCGTCTTGGCGAACTTTACGTCCTTTCGTCATAATCGTTGTGCCAGACATTTCTCCTGGTTCGATCACTTCGAGCCATTGATCGGCTAAACCGCCACCAAGTGCACTTGTTGCTGCTTTAATAATTCCCACAAAAATCACTCCTTTATATTCTATTTTTCCTTTATTGTATCATATCTTTTTACCGAAGTTTCTAAAAAACGAAAGAATCAGTCTTAAGAATGAGAAAGAGAATTTAAGTGGCAATTTCAAAGGATATCTCGTATAATGAAATGTAGTGTATTTTTTAGAAAAGGGGAAGAGATATGGCCTATCAAGCACTTTATCGTGTCTGGAGATCGCAGCGTTTTGATGATGTTGTCGGACAAAAAGCAGTGACTCAGACTTTAAAAAATGCCATTATCCAAAACAAAATTTCACACGCATATCTGTTCACCGGACCTAGAGGAACAGGAAAAACCAGCGCTGCCAAGATATTCTCAAAAGCAGTAAATTGCCATCATTTAGTGGATGGAGAGCCTTGCAATGAATGTGAAACTTGTCGGGCGATTACTGCAGGTAGTTGCAACGATGTGATTGAAATTGATGCGGCAAGCAACAATGGTGTCGAAGAGATTCGTGATATTCGTGAAAAAGTTAAGTACGCACCGACCCAAGCGGATTATAAAGTCTATATCATCGATGAAGTTCATATGCTCTCAACAGGGGCATTTAATGCGTTATTAAAAACTTTAG
Source organism: Lactobacillales bacterium (assembly GCA_015654945.1). Taxonomy (GTDB): domain Bacteria; phylum Bacillota; class Bacilli; order Lactobacillales; family Vagococcaceae; genus JAATGB01. The sequence continues at coordinate 5,068 of JAATGB010000176.1, forward strand.
AAGAACCACCTAAAAACGTTATTTTTATTTTGGCCACGACGGAACCGCATAAAATCCCTTTGACGATTATTTCCAGAACGCAACGTTTTGATTTTAAACGAATTTCGACCCAAGACATTGTGGATCATCTGGCATTTATTTTGAATAAACTAACCTTATCTTATGAAGATCAAGCCTTGTATGTGATTGCACGTGCAGCCGAAGGTGGAATGCGAGATGCATTGAGTATTTTGGATCAGGGACTTTCTTTTTGCGAAGAAACATTGACCGTAGCGGATGCCATGCAAGTCACGGGAAGCTTGACCTACGAGATGATGGATCACTATTTATCAGCCTGCGTAGCACAAGAAACGGAGCAAGGATTAGAAACCTTAGAAACAATTTTAAATGAAGGCCGAGAGGGAAATCGTTTTTTAGAAGATTTATTACTTTATTGTCGAGATTTATTAATGTATCAACAAGCACCAAATTTACTTTTAAATAAATCGGGACAGCTCACAGAAACCTTTAAAAAATTAGCAGAACAGATTAATCCAACAATGGTGTATCAGTATATCAAAATTTTAAGTGATGCCCAAAAAGAAATCCGGATGAGTACACACCCCACTATTTATTTAGAAGTAGCAACTGTCAAGCTAACGACGCTTTCTGTGGGAAATAGTGAAGGAACATCACGCGTCCACCCAGCTGATTTACAAGAAGTCAAACAATTGCAGCAAAAGATTGTGCAAATCGAAAAGGAACTTACCCAACTGAAAGCTAGACAAGAAACAGTAGGAACAACTGAAGATTCCGTACCAGTAACCAAGACTGTGGCAGGTAAGAAAAAGAATAGCTTCCGCTTACCAAAGGAACGAGTTTATCAGGTTTTGACAGAAGCAACCAGAGAACATCTAATCAAGGTAAAAGAAGTTTGGTCTGATCTTTTAAATATGTTAACTGTCACGCAAAGAGCGATGCTGAAGGCGAGCGAAATTGTCGCAGCTTCATCAACCGGCATGGTGTTATCCTTTGATTATGAAATTTTGTGTACCAGAGCGACAGAAGATGAAGAATTACAAGTTGCCGTCAGGAATGGCTTAGTGACGTTAATCCAATACGAACCGCAATTTGTTTGTATCCCGTCTGAATATTGGGGTGGTTTACGAAAAGAGTTTTTGCAACAAAACCAAGGCGAGCATTCGATTGCACACACGACTGTTCCAAGCCAGGAAGAGGAACAAAAAGAGCAAGAAACTCCTACTGAGCAGGTAGTGGATGAAGCAGTTCAACTTTTTGGCCAAGATTTTGTAGAAGTACGAGATGATTAAATTATAAAGGAGAGAATTGAGTTATGATGCGTGGAATGGGAAATATGCAAGGCATGATGAAGCAAGTTCAAAAAATGCAAAAAGAAATGGCGGCTGCACAAGAAGCGTTAAACGAAAAAGAATTTAAGGGAGAGGCGAGTAATCAGCTAGTTGTCGCAACGTTTACTGGTGACAAGAAATTGAAAAATCTTACAATCAACCCAGAAGCAGTGGATCCCGAAGATGTTGATATGTTGCAAGACTTAATTTTAATCGCTGTGAATGATGGACTCGCTAAAATTGAAAAAGAAACCGAAGCAACGTTAGGAAAATATGCAGGCGGTATTCCAGGGATGTAGAGAAACCAATAGAAAAAGAGTACTAATTGATTTTTTAGAGAAATGAAATAGACAAGGTGGCGATACCTCGTCTATTTTTGCGTTAATTTATTGTATTTTTAAGCGATAATTATTCAGTAATATACTATTTGCCAGAATCTAGCTCTTCTTTTATCTTTTGTTCCCAGCCAAAAGGAATTTCGATTTTTACACGTTCAAAAGCCTAACCTGTAAAGGCCAAGCCAACAAGATAAAGGGAAATTCCAAGAAGTAGGAAGCGCAAAAAAATTTAAGCAAAAGTGTTTCATATTTTTTCATCCGTTATCCTCCAATGAGGAATAGGCTTGAGTAAAAAAGCAATGCTCTTTTTTGTTAGCTTTAAGATCAGATACGTCGTTTTATTCAATTTTTACTTTTTGAAAGTGTCAATTTGTATAGGTGAAAAGAATTGTAAATTGAATGGAAAATCAGTCCCTATTAGAGGGAAATATGGTAAAATAAGAGGAATGTTTAAAAAGAACGTGGGTGGAAGAAAGAAGGGCGATCCATGCAATACCCAACTCCAATTGCAAAATTAATAGAAAGTTACATGAGATTACCGGGAATTGGTGCGAAGACAGCAGCAAGATTGGCTTTTTTCACATTAGATATGAAGGAAGCCGATGTAACCGATTTTGCTAAATCATTGATCAGCGTAAAAAGAGATCTGCACTATTGCAGTATTTGTGGCAATATTACAGATGAAGATCCCTGTGATATCTGTAAAGATACAACCCGCGATCGTAGTACGATTCTCGTTGTAGAAGAACCAAAAGATGTGATGTCGATGGAAAAAATGCGTGAGTATCATGGTTTATATCATGTATTAAATGGTGTTCTGTCACCGATGGATGGCACAGGACCAGATGATATTAACATTGCATCATTGATTCAACGACTACATGATGAAGAAGTTACCGAAGTCATTATTGCGACCAATGCAACAACAGAAGGCGAAGCAACCGCCATGTATTTATCGCGTTTAATTAAACCAGCGGGCATAAAAGTAACGCGTCTTGCCCATGGACTATCTGTTGGCAGTGATATTGAGTATGCGGATGAAGTGACATTGTTAAAAGCAGTTGAAGGTCGAAGAGAATTATAAAAAACAGATTCATTCGGTGAAGCGATGAAGCATAAGTGGAGGAAAACAAAGTGGACGGTATTTTTATTACAATAGAAGGACCTGATGGAGCAGGGAAAACGACAGTAATCAAAGAATTGTCGTTGAAATTAAAAAGAAATGTCCAAAAAGAGTTAGTTTTGACGCGTGAACCCGGTGGAATTCCGATTGCGGAACAAATCAGGCAAGTAATTTTAGATCCGCAAAATACAGAAATGGATGTGCGGACAGAGGCGTTACTTTATGCGGCGGCAAGAAGACAACATTTGGTGCAAAAAATTCTACCTGCATTAGCTGCTGGAAAATTGGTTCTTTGTGATCGCTTTGTCGACAGTTCGCTCGCCTATCAAGGCGCAGGAAGAAGCATTGGGATAGAAGAGGTTGCGGAGCTGAATCATTTTGCGACAGAAGGACTTGCACCTGATTTTACTTTATACTTGGATGTAGATGCGGCGACAGGCCTAAAAAGAATCCAAAATAGACGGACAAAGCAAGGGCTGGATCGCCTAGATGCGGAGTCGGAAGAGTTTCATAAGATCGTGCAGGAAGCATATTTAGAGATTGCGAAAAAAAATCCCAAACGAATTTGCATCATTAATGCGTATGTTTCTTTAGACCAAGTGGTGCAATCATGTTATGATAGTATTAGAGCGAAGTATCCCAAAATTTTTCAGTAAAATGAAGAAAGGTGGCAAATAAAATGAAATTAATTTTAGCAATTATTCAAGATAAAGACAGCAATCGCTTATCAAATGAATTGGTTGATGCCAATATTCGTGCAACCAAACTCTCAACAACAGGTGGCTTTTTAAAAGCAGGAAACACAACGTTTATTGTCGGAATTGATGATGATCGAGTAGATGAAGTTTTGGATATCATTAAAGATATTTGTCAAGCAAGGGAACAATATGTCACAACCCCAGTCAGTCTGGATATCTCGATGGATAGCCATATGCCTTATCCGATCGAAGTTCAAGTCGGTGGCGCAACGGTTTTCGTGTTGCCAGTTGAAGGCTTTCACCAATTTTAAGGATGGTCTAAGATGGAAATCGTAGAAAAACAGCCCAGAATTTTTCGACAATTACAAAAAAGTATCGAGCATGGCCATTTAGCCCATGCTTATCTTTTTGAAGGTGCAAGAGGTACGGGTAAAAAAGAAATGGCCTTGTGGGTGGCCAAAGCATTATTTTGTCAAAATCATCAGGGAGGTAATCCCTGTGGTACCTGCAATAATTGTGTGCGTATCCAAGCAGAAGAACATCCAGATGTTGTACACATTCAGCCAGATGGGCAAAAAATTAAAGTGGACCAAATCCGTGAAATTAAAGACAGCTTTAGTAAAAGCGGGATGGAAACCAATCAAAAGGTCATGATCGTTGAAGATATTGATAAAATGACAGTCAACGCAGCAAACAGTTTATTGAAGTTTATTGAAGAGCCGGATGGTCAGATTGTGGTATTTTTACTGACAGAAAATAGAGCACAAGTCTTGCCGACGATTCAATCACGTTGTCAAATTTTAACTTTTCAAACGGCTTCGAAGATTGGAATTCAAAAACAGCTAGAAACACAAGGAATTACACCCAAAGTGGCAGCTACGCTTTCACATTTGACTAATAGTTATCAACAAGCAGTTGATATTTATGAAAATGAATGGTTTAATGAAGCTAGAGAAGCTGTTAATCAGTGGTTTGGCTATTTAATTAAAAAAGATAAGTTAGCCTTTATTTTTGTCCAAAAAACTTTAGTTAAAGCCTTCAAAGAAAAGGAACAGCAACAACTATTATTTGATTTGCTATTGTTGAAATATCGTGATATGTTAATTGCAGAAGTTCAAGTTGAGAATGTTTTGAAGGCAAAAGAAGCGGAGAACCCCCACTATACTGGACTGCAAATTGTTGAAATCATGGAAGAAATTTTACTGAGCAGACAGAAGCTAACGAGTAACGTAAACTTTCAAAATGTATGTGAACAGTTTTCATGGCGAATGCTCGCAAGTGCTTGAGCAAAGAATAGGAGGACGATATGGTAGAAGTTGTTGGCATACGGTTTAGATCAGCAGGCCATATTTATTATTTTACTCCTGGTAAAGAGGAGTATAGGTACGATCAAAAAGTAGTCGTTGAAACACAGCAAAGTAAACAATTAGGAAGAGTTGCTATTCCGAGTAAACATATAGAATCGACAGATTTGCCAGAAGAACTAAAACCAATTTTAAGTGTTGCTTCTGAGAAAGATCTCGTAGTCGAGCAAAGAAACGAACGAGATGCGCTTGAGGCTTGCTTTATTACAAAAGAAAAAATCAAAGAACATGATTTAGAAATGAAATTGATTAAAGTAGAGTACACGTTTGACAGAAGTAAAATGATTTTTTATTTTACTGCAGATGGTCGGATTGATTTCCGGAATTTAGTCAAAGATTTAGCGGTTATTTTCAAAACGAGAATTGAGCTGCGCCAAATTGGTGTGCGAGATGAGGCGAAAATAATTGGTGGAATTGGTCCTTGCGGCAGGCAATTGTGCTGTTCTACATTTTTAGGTGATTTTATTCCAGTCTCAATTAAGATGGCAAAAGATCAAAATCTATCGTTAAATCCAACGAAAATTTCTGGATTATGTGGTCGTTTAATGTGTTGCTTGAAATATGAAAATGATGAATACGAGGCAGCAAAAAGAGAATTGCCAGATTATGGTACCGAAGTAAAAACACCTGATGGCAAAGGAAAAGTTGTTGGCTTGAATTTGTTAAATCGTGTGGTTCAAGTTCGTTTAGAAGGCCGTACAACTGCCTTAGAATATGAACATGAGGAATTGGAAGTTATTCGTGTGAAAAATAGAGATAAGAAGAATAAAAGGGAAGATACAGATGGATAAGCGCACATTATATGATGAATTTGATCGTTTAGAAGAAGATACCCAAGGTTTAGTGCGTAAACTAGTTGAAATGAAGCAAACAATGTCAAAATTAATTGAAACAAACGTGAACTTAGAGATGGAAAATAAGCATCTAAGAGAACGTTTAATTGAGATTGAAGAACGCCAACTAGAACTGTCTTCAACCAAGCAAGAACTTTCCAAATCACGTATGAATTTAGAAAAAATTTATGAAGAAGGCTTTCATGTATGCAACATCTACTATGGTTCTCGTCGTGAAAATGATGAAGAATGTGCCTTTTGTTTAGATGTCATCTATGGTGAACGAAATAAATAACAGTTGGTTTGGTAATCCCAAACCATTTTTTTGTAGAATAAGGAGACAATTATGAAGCAGCAAAAGAGTTATCATAAGTTACTAAAAGTAGGAAAATTATTTTTAGTGCCCACGCCCATTGGCAATTTAGAAGATATGACCTTTCGTGGAATACAGACGTTAAAAGATGCGGACGTGATTGCAAGTGAAGATACAAGAAATACCCAAAAATTACTGAATCATTTCGATATTTCAACCAAGCAGATTAGCTTTCATGAGCATAACTACAAAGAACGAATACCGCAATTGCTCGAAAAGTTACATCTTGGTGAAATGATTGCGCAGGTTAGTGACGCAGGGATGCCATCGATTAGTGACCCTGGATATGAGCTAGTAAAAGAATGTATCGTTCAGGACATACCAGTAATCGCGCTTCCAGGAGCAACGGCCGGAGTAACGGCACTAATTGCTTCAGGAATTGCCCCGCAGCCTTTTTTATTCTTTGGCTTTTTACCTAGAAAAAAAGCGGAAATACACAGAGTTTTAGAAAATTTACAGGTAAGAGAAGAAACGATTATTTTTTATGAATCACCTCATCGAGTAAAACAAACACTTCTGTTTTTGGAAAAAGTATTTGGTCAAGAAAGACAGGTGGTTCTTTGCCGTGAATTGACGAAGCTGTACGAAGAGTACACTCGAGGAACGATTGCTGAAGTCGCATTGTATGCTGCAGAGAATGAAATTAAAGGAGAATGCTGTTTGATTGTGGCGGGAGCTCCTAAAGATCAGATGGAAGATATTTCTTGGCAAAAATGGACGATTGAGGAACATGTCGAATATGTGATGGGGAGCTTAAATCTTCCAACGAAAGAGGCAATCAAACAAGTAGCAAAGGAAAGAAATGTTGCAAAACAATTAATTTATAAAGCCTATCATACTGATGCATAAATTAAGTGGAATATAGAAGACATAGAAAATTATTTCTGTGTTTTTTTTTTCGCCATTTTTCTTACATAGTCAACGTATTTAGACTTTTTCGTCATTATTTTATTATTTTTTTTGATTAAATGGTAGATAATGTAATCTTGTTATGTTAGAATATCTAACATAACAAGATTAAGGAAGGATGTTGTGTATGAGTTCGGGAGATAGTGCATTTATTCTTATTTGTTCCGCAATGGTTTTTTTAATGACTCCAGGTTTGGCGTTTTTTTATGGTGGATTAGAACGCAGAAAAAATATTTTAAACACCATGATGATGGCGATTTGCGTTTTAGGATTGGCATCCGTTATTTGGATTGCAGTGGGCTACACCTTATCTTTTAGTGGAGAAGGAAGCTTTATTGGCAATCTTGACAAATTATTTTTTAATGGTGTATCTGTTAGCTCGGGAATCAACAAGGATGCAACGATTCCAGAAGGTTTGTTTGCAGGATTTCAAATGATGTTTTCGCTAATTACAGCGGCAATTATCACAGGAGCTGTAGTTGGTAGAATGAAGTTTGGGGCAATTTTTACGTTTATTGGCTTTTGGCTACTCTTTGTTTATTATCCCTTAGCACATATGGTCTGGGGCGGAGGTTTTTTAGCAGATATCGGTTCAATCGATTTTGCTGGTGGAAACGTTGTTCATATTAGTTCAGGTGTTTCGGGACTGGTTTTAGCGATTGTTGTTGGTAAACGGCGGGAATATCGTAAATTAGAATATCGACCGCATAATATTCCGTTTGTTGTTCTAGGCGCTGGACTTTTATGGTTTGGTTGGTTTGGCTTTAATGCTGGCAGTGCATTAGGCGCGAATGGAACAGCGGTGCAAGCATTTTTGACAACTAATACAGCGGCGGCAAGTGCGATGCTTTCTTGGATGCTGATTGAAAAACTGACAACTGGAAAACCCACGGTGGTAGGTGCATGCACGGGTGGAGTTGTTGGTTTAGTGGCCATTACGCCGGGAGCGGGGTTTGTACCATTATGGAGCTCACTCGTCATTGGATTTATCGTTAGTCCAATTTGTTACTATTTTATTTCAGTAGTTAAAGGCAAATTTGGCCTGGATGATGCATTAGATGCTTTTGGTTGTCATGGTGTTGGCGGAATTTTTGGTGGTATTGCAACAGGAATTTTTGCACAAAAATCGATTGGTGGTTATGATGGTTTACTGTTTGGTGGCGGGAAATTATTTATTGCACAACTTGAAAGTGTTGTTTTTACGTTACTCTATGCTTCAATTGTGAGCTTAATCCTTATTTCGATTATTAAGTTGTTTATGCCGATTCGTGTATCTGAGAAAGAAGAAATTCGTGGGTTAGATCTCATTGAGCATGATGAAACTGCCTATCCAACGTTTATGGGAATGGATTCTTAATCCAGAAATAAAGGAGAGAATGGTATGAAAAAAATTGAAGCAATTATTCGTCAAGAGAAACTAGAGGATTTAAAGGAAAATTTGTTTAAGGAAAGTAATGTAAAAGGAATTACAGTTTATCAAGTCTTAGGCTGTGGCCGACAATTAGGCTGGAAAGAGTATGTTCGCGGAAAAGAAGTGCTTACGACTTTAGTACCAAAAGTCGAAGTAGGAATTGTCGTGACTGACCAAGAAGTGGATCAAGTAGTAGAGATTATTATTCGAAGTTGCCGCACTGAAGAAGTGGGGGATGGGAAAATATTTATTTCTGATATAGCAGAAGTAATCAGAATTCGAACTTCTGAGCGTGGAGAAGAGGCGATTTGATTATATAAAAGCAAAACAGGGAGGTCTTTCTTAAGGACGGCCGACTGTTTTGCTTTTTTTATTGAAAAAAGTATAAAAATAGAGACATTACTAATGAAAATCATTGAAAAAGAATGTATGTTCGTATATTATAGAGTAGAGGGGGGAAGAACGATGAGTAATGAACTACGGTTTCCATTAAAAAAAGATATTTCTAGAAAAATTATTCATGTGGATATGGATGCTTTTTTTGCTTCGATTGAAGAAAGAGATCATCCAGAATTAATCGGTAAACCACTGGTAATAGCTCGTCATCCTCGTGATACTGGCGGTAAAGGTGTAGTTACAACTGCGAATTATGAAGCCAGAAAGTATGGTATTCATTCGGCGATGAGCGCACAAAAAGCATATGAACTTTGTCCAAAAGCCAACTTTGTTCCTGGAAATTATGAGTATTATCGAGAGGTTTCAAAAAAAATTCATGCAATTTTTCATCGCTATACACCTCTTGTAGAACCTGTAGCACTAGATGAAGCGTATTTGGATGTTACCAATAATTTACTTCATTCAAAAAGTGCAGTTAAGATTGCAAAATACATTCAGCACGATATCTGGCAAGAGTTACATTTAACTTGTTCTGCGGGTATCAGTTACAATAAATTTATTGCGAAATTAGCTTCAGACTATAAAAAACCAAAGGGAATGACACTCGTTTTACCGGAGGAAGCGGAAGATTTTCTTAAAAAGTTATCGATAGATAAATTCCACGGAATTGGGAAAAAAACGGTTCCACGAATGCACGAACTGGGTATTTTTACTGGCGAAGATTTGTATGAGCAAGACGAAATGATGTTGATTCGAGAATTTGGTAAAATGGGATACTCTTTGTATCGAAAAGTGAGAGGCATTCATGATACACCAGTTGAACCAGATCGCGAACGTAAATCGATGGGAAGAGAGCTCACTTACGGTAAATTACTAAAGACAGAAGAAGAAGTAACTGTTCAATTAAGAGAATTAGCTGAAAAAGTTGCAAACACTCTGAAAAAATATCAGAAGCATGGTCAGACAGTGGTATTAAAAATCCGTTATGATACCTTTCAAACCATTACAAGAAGAAAAACGATTCCAGAATTTGTAAATACAAAAGAAGCGCTCTTTTTTCAGGCTTCTTTATTGTGGGAAGAAGTCGGCGATATTACTCAAGGAGTAAGATTATTAGGGATTACAGTCACCAATTTATACCCATTAACCTATGAAAATATTGTGTTGCCTCTGTGGAATAAGGAGTTAGTTGATTGGTAACCATAATTGGAAAATTTATTTTAATTTCAGTAAAAATAAGCTTGTAAATCCGAAATAAATGGATATATAAGCTTATTTTTAGCAAGTTATTCGTTATGTAATAAAACAGATCGACCATTTAATGCTTGAATTTTACGATTATTATGTCTATATAATTTTTTGAATTGTGTTATTTGTTCTTTCGATGCTGTTACTGTATTTTTCATGATGTACCATTCCACATTTTCAGTTAGTGGTGGTGTTGTTAAAGAACCGATATAGTGGTAATAGCTCATATTTTGTGGAATCATTGTGTTGATATTTGTGATCGGATTGTTGCTGTTATTGTTGACATCGTCTAGCACCTCTTGGAATCCTTTGTTTTCTTCTCCTTCTTCAAAAAAGACAGCAATCACAGCAAGTCTACCATCTTGTGCTTGATTAACGAAATGAACCTCCAGTGGAAAATGTTTTCCATCTATTGTATGTTCACTTTGAGCATGAAAATGAAACTGAACCAGTGCAAAACTTCTACCGTTAATCTGTGCATAGCCTGAATCACCAACTTGAATGCTATGACCATTATTTTCGGCTTTTGTAATCGATTGATCATAATATGTTTCGATTTTTCCATCATCTTCCAAGTTTTCCACTTTCGAAGTCTTAATATTAATTGGAGATTGCATTTCTCCAGAAACTTGTTTCCATGCTCCTTGATTATTGTAATCAAGCGCTTCTTCTTTTGCTGTTTTTAGACTTGTTTCTGCTTGAGTCGAACTTTTCATTTCTTTATTTTCTGTCTTTACCGCACAGCTGCTTAGGAGAATGGTTGCGGCAATACATAGGCTAATAGATGTTCGTACTTTTTTCAAATGTTTTCTTCCTTTCTTGGTACATCAAGGAGTATAACACCCATCATTTTAATTTACGCTCTTTTTTTGATAAAAAGAGAAAAAAATTAGTGAATTTTCATTTATTTTTTCATTGTTTTTTTCAAGTAAATAAATCAGAAAATATAAGAAGGAGTTCTTACATTTTTCTGATTTTATTACTAGGATATTTTTACTGTTGTGTCAGCTCTAATAGTTTGTTTTTTAAATCATTTTCCATAGTTGCTAGCTCTACTTCTGCGGATTGACGTTTTTCTTTGCCTTCTTTTTGAATCCGCATCGTTTCTTGAATGGTTTCAATTAAATCATTCTGTGTTTGTTGCAGTGTTTCAATATCCACAATGCCTCGTTCGTTTTCTTTGGCCGTTTCAATTGCTGAAATTTTCAACATTTCAGAGTTTTTCTTTAACAGCTCATTCGTTGTTTCAGATACTTGTCTTTGGGCTGTAACCGCATCTTTTTGGCGCAATAATGTCATTGCAATCGCAACTTGATTTTTCCATAATGGAATCGACGTATTGATTGACGCTTGGATTTTTTCTGCTAGCGATTGATTTGTATTTTGAATTAAACGAATCTGTGGCGCTTGCTGAATTGTAATTTGGCGTGCTAAACGCAAATCATGTGTTCGTTTTTCTAAGCGATCTAAGAACTGGGTTAGGTCATTGACGATTTGGGCATCCATTTGATCGCCTGTTTCTTCTGCTTTTTGTATAGCCGTCGGAATGTCATTTTTCGAAAGGTCTGCCATTTTTAGTTCGCCTGCCGCAATGTAGATGTTTAACGCATCAAAATAGTCTTTGTTTTTATGGTACAGTTGTTCCAACATGACGTTGTCGTTTAATAAGCCATTTTTTTCCTTATCCAGTTTCACCGCGATTTTATCAATTTGAGCACCAATTTTTTGATATTTTGCCGTCACTTCGTAAATCGATTGTTTGACTTTGCCGAACATTCGCTTAAATACATTACTATCTTGTGCTTGTAAGTCGCTTGGTTTTGCTTCGTTGAGACGATACATCAGTTCGTTTAAAGAATCGCCAATCGGGCCGACATCTTGGTTTTGGACGTGATTAAGCATTGAATGGGAAAACTCGCCTAATTTTTTCTGAGCAGCTACACCATAGCTTAGAACGGATTGCGAATCGTTAACATCAATTTGATCCGCTAATTCTTGCGCTTGTTTTTGTCGTTCAACGGGTAAGGTATCCACTAAACGCGCCGCTTGAGGCTGTGTTGGTGCAAATTCTTTTTTTTGGCTCAGTTGGATCGAGGCATCGGTTGAGTCAGCAAAAGGGTTGCTGAGTAAATTTTCCAAGGTATTATCAACGGGGACTGTCGTCTCTTGTAAATCTTGGTTGCGTTCTTCTGTCATTGGGCGTTCACCTACTCTTTTTCTTTAATAGCTTCATTATCTCTTGAGACGCTTTGTTTTGCAATAGATAACTCCACATCTAAGTCTTGAAAATCTTCTGCGACAAAAAGTTGATAATCGCTTTTTATAAGTTTGGAAACTTCGTCAATCATTTGGGCACTTTCTTCTAACTTTGTATAGGTTTCTTTGTCTTTCACTTTATGTTGATTAATTTCGCAATATTTTTCTGTTAGTTCTAAAAGGTTAGGTAAATGTGTATAGAGAAATTTATCTGCAAGATGCAACCGCGTCGGTTCTTCCACAATTTCTTTGAACAAGCTTTGACAAATCTGAATGGTATCATTTCGCAAGTCAATGGCTTTTAATTTCGCTATTGCGGCCATGTTTTTTTGTAGTTGATCAATTTGTTCTTTGGCTGTTGTCATGGTTTCGCGGAAAAAGCGAATTTCTTGTTCGGTTAAGCCGAGCGATTCATAGTGTTGTTCTTTTTTTCTGGATAAGGAAGGAACCTGCGCTTGCTTGCTTTTATAAGACATGCGTTTTTTTATTCGTTTCACCAAAAAGATAAATACTAAAATTATGATTAGATAAAATAGTAGTTGTTTCAATTCCATGTTTATCACTCCATTTTCAATTCACTGTATGTTTCTATAATAGCATATATTGATCTGTTTGGAATATCCGTCGGAAGTTTGATTTATTTCTGTTTTTAAAGAAATAAATTGAAAAAATAAGCATAGAAAGGTATGATAAATACAATAAACAGGAAAAGGATAGGGTATAAAGGATGAAATTTGAAGATTTTGAAGAAAAAACAAATAAACGAAAAACTATTTATGAAGGAAAGATTATCGAAGTCTTTGTGGACGATGTACGCTTACCCAATGGTGGAACCGCAAAACGTGAATTAGTGTTTCATCATGGCGGAGTCGGTGTGATTGCCATTACAAAAGCCGGGAAAATGATTTTTGTGAAACAATTTCGGAAGCCGCTTGAAAAAGTTATTCTTGAAATTCCCGCTGGAAAAATTGAGCCGGGAGAGCTAGATCCTTTAGCAACGGCAAAGCGTGAGTTAGAAGAAGAAACGGCTTACCAAGCAAAAAAATGGCATGCTGTCGAATCGTTTGCTTTGTCTCCGGGATTTTCGAATGAAGTTCTCCATGTTTTTGAAGCCGAAGAATTGACGAAAGTGGAAAATCCATTACCGCAGGATGAAGATGAAGTGTTAGAATTGAGCGAATTGACGCTTGAGGAAGCCAAAAAAGCGATTCAATCTGGTTTAATTTGTGATGTCAAAACGATTTTCGCAGTCTACTATTGGGAAAATAAGCAGTTGAAAACTAATTTTTGAGAGGAAGAGGGAATTTTTCATGGCGAAAAAGCCTTTAATTACGCGCTCAGAACTGCGAAAACATAAAAGCGAGGAATACCCTCAAAAAGAGTATCGCGAAAATAGTCAGCTGGAAGAACCAGTTTTTTCAGAAGATCGAGAAACAATCAAGGAAAAAAATGAACGCAGCCGAGTGGTTGAAAATAAGAAGATCAAAGAACGCAGTCACACCTTAAATATTGCTATTATTGTGGTTAGTATATTATTAATTATTTTATTCTATGTTGTGTTTAATTTCTAAATAAAAATTCAAGGAAAGAAGAGTAAGCATGAAAGTTGGAATTATTGGTGCAATGCAAGAAGAGCTAGATGTTTTAATTGGTCATATGGAGGGAAAAAAAGAATGGTCTGAAGCGGGTGCGGTATTTACCTCTGGCAAGCTGGCAGAGCAAGAGGTTGTGGTTGTTCGTTCCGGGATTGGTAAGGTTTTAGCGGCGCTCACGACGACTCTTTTAATCAGCCATTACGAGGTTGATGTTGTCATCAATACAGGTTCAGCAGGTGGGATTGGGGCGGATTTGGCGATTGGTGATGTGGTGATTGGTGATAAATTAGCCTATCATGATGTAAATGTGACAGCGTTTGGTTATGAATATGGTCAAATGGCAGGCATGCCTCTTTATTATGAATCTGATCGCACGCTAATTGAAAAAGCCAAAAAAGCGGCTACTGCAAATCAATTAAATGTTCGGAGTGGTTTGATTGTTTCTGGGGATGAGTTTGTGAACAGTCAAGAAAAAATTGCAGACATTAAAGAACATTTTCCGACTGTTTTAGCAAACGAAATGGAAGGAACAGCAATTGCGCAAGTCGCATATCAATATCAAAAACCATTCGTGGTTATCCGCGCAATGAGCGACAATGGCAATGAAGCTGCTAGTGTCAATTTTGATGAATTCATTATCGAAGCAGGTAAAAAATCAGCTGAGATGGTGGTGGCTTTACTACAAGAATTGAAGCGGAGTGGAGTAATAAAGTAAAGAGAAAGGATGAAAAAACATGCGAGCCTTGTTATCGATTGATTATACCTATGATTTTGTTGCAACAAATGGCGCGCTCACTACAGGTAAAGCGGGACAACAAATCGAGCAAGCTTTGGTAGATGTCACGACGGCGTTCATTCAAAAAGGGGAGTATGTCGTGTTTGCGATTGATAAGCATGACAAAACAGACCTATTTCATCCAGAAGCAGCGCTTTTTCCACCGCATAACCTTGCAGGAACTTTTGGGCGTGAGTTATATGGTTCCTTGGCAGAAGTTTACCGACAAAATAAGGAGCAAACCAATGTTTATTGGTTAGATAAACGGCACTATTCTGCATTTAGTGGCACTGATTTAGATATTCGTTTGCGTGAAAGAAACATTACCGAAGTACATTTAACTGGAGTCTGTACGGATATTTGTATTCTCCACACAGCAGTGGATGCGTATAATTTAGGCTACAAAATTGTGGTGCACGAAAATGCGGTCGCAAGCTTTGATGCGCAGGGGCATGAGTGGGCGCTACGTCATTTCAGTGGTACGCTTGGAGCACAGCTTGTCTAACAACTGCGGATAATCACTTAAAGAGTGAAAAAGAACAAATAAAGAAATACCTTTCTTTGTCTGTTCTTTTTTCTAAGCGTGTTAGTAAGGTAGGGTTATTTTGGTTGATCTTGCTCGTATTCATTTAATTTTTGCCGCAAAATTTTTAATTCCGCTTCTTGCTGTTCTAGCTGCTGCATAGTACTATCGATTTCCTTAATTTCTGCACTTTTCTGTGGTTTAATGAGCATATTGACGCCAATAGAAATAAAAATACCGATAAAGGTATCAAAAATTCTGCCAATTGCATAACTGAAACTTTCATTGTTCGGAATAGTTAATACAATAATTAGCAGTGCTGCGACGCCACCAATGATGCCAGAATTGTTGTCAATACCATCTGAAATAATAATGAGGAGCGCAACAAGTAGCGGAACAACAAATAATTCAACGAAAAAGTTTTGATGGAAAAAATGTTGAATCGCGTAGTATCCAAGAGCTAAGATCCCTCCTAGACTATTGCCGATTAGTCTTGATTTTCCAAATTTAACGGTGGAGGTAATGTCTTGCCGCATCGAAAAAACTGCTGATACTGAGGCGATCATCGCTGAAATTGTTCCGCCGTTTGTGAGTTGAAAAAGTAAGATACAAAACATCACTGCCAAAGCTGTTTTGACGGTTCTTAAACCGATTCTAAATTGTCCTATTTTCATTTTTTCACTTCTTTTCTGATTGAATCGTTTTATTAAAAGAGCGAATCAAGCCGAGCGAATAATTAATATTTGCAGTCGCTTCTTCGGTTGAAAGTGAAATGGACCCAAAAGTTCGACCGACAATGGATGCTTGTTCCTCAAAATTAGTGATCGGCAAGGATGAATAGAGCCGTTTTTCTTGATCGAAGCTCGTATTTAAATAGACTTGATAAGATTCAAAATTACTGTTAATAATTTCAATGCTTTGACTAATTAAAGATAACTGATCGTTTGGAACATCCACTCCGTTTTTGCTAATAATTTTATCTAGGTCTTTTTTCGCTTGGGTGATTGTTTTTTGTGCTTTTTCCATTTTCTTTAAAAGCAATTGGCGCTGTGAATAATTTTGATAGAGATTTCCTTCTTGTTCTTCAAATAGATCGGCGGTTTTACTTGTATTTATTTTTTTATCGAGTAGTTGATTGGTTTTTTGGAGTAAACTTTCAACAGTTTGAAAGCTTTCTTTTTGTTCCGTCAAAGCAGTTTTTAAGGAGTCAACTGTCTCTTTAGAACGATCCAGTTCTTCGGTTATTCCGCAACCAATTAAAAGAAATAAACCAGAGATGAAGAGAATGATCAGCCATTTTTTTTTCATAATTTTACCCTTTCTACGACTACTTATGTATAATAATAAACGAATAATTATTTTTAGGCTAGTGTTTCAATGCAAAAAAGAAATTTTACTTGTTCACGCATGAACAGAATATAGAGCGAAAGGAAAGAAAAAATGAAAATTGGACTTCGGACGATTAAAACAGCGATCAGTGCCGCTCTCGCCATTTCTCTTGCTGGGCAGCTTGGCTTGATCTACCCAACTGCGGCAGGGATTATCGCACTTTTAAGTGTCACCAATACGAAACGTTCATCATTTCAGGTTGGTTTTTATCGACTCTGTTCATTGGCACTTGCAACATGCATTGCATTTTTCTGTTTTAATTTGATTGGCTATACAGCGATTGCGTTTGGTTTCTTCTTGCTTTTTTTTATTCCTTTAGCGGTTGCTGGGAAAATGACGGAAGGAATTCCCGTAAGTTCTGTTTTAGTGACACACTATTTGATCAAACAGACAATGGATCCTTGGCTCATTCGGAATGCCTTTCTTTTAATGATTATTGGCGTAGGTATGGCAATTATTATGAATTTATACATGCCGAATATTGAAGGAAAACTCAAGGCTGATCAATTGAAAATAGAGGAAGAAATGCGGTTATTTTTGTACGAAATGGCACGAACTTTTGAACAAAAAAGTAAAAAAACAACTTGCGCAGCGTTATTGGTTAAGGTGGAAGCGGCTCTTGTTGAAGGCGAAACTTGGGCAAAAAAACATGCAGAAAATCAATTGCTGTCAAAAGATCACTATTATTTGCACTATTTTGATATGAGGAAAGTCCAAATTCGACTGCTGAAAGATATGGATCAGCTTCTACAAGAAATCGCGTTAGATACAGTTTCTGGCGAAGCAATCAAGGAGCTATTTGCTTTTACTGCCCAAACCTTTTCGAAAGAAAATGACGGAAAATTGATTCGCACAAAAATTGCACAAGTATACGCGCAATACAAAATACAAGAGTTGCCACGCACACGCGCTGAATTTGAAAGTCGTGCAAAGTTGTATCAATTGCTAACACAATTTCAAACATTTATCGAAATCAAAGTGGAGTTTTTAGAACAGAAAGCGTATAGCGAATAACTGCGCAGAAAACGATTTTTTCAGTTACTAGAATTTAGCGAATCACTAAAAAAAGTCAAAATCAGTCGCAATTTTGACCGCTAACCCTTATTTTTCTTGCGATTTTGTGCGAATTTGATCCATTAGGGCGAGTACATCGGTACTTAATGCTAAAGCGGTATTTTCTTTGGCTCCTTTAATCAGTTGGATCATATTCGCTATTTCGTAGTTTAAGGCTTGATCACTGGTCCCAGCTTTGATGGTTTCAGAACTACCATCTGTAAAAGTCAAGATCGCTTGGTCAGCACGAGGAAAGTCATTGATTGTTAAAAAGGCTTTTTCAAAGGCAACGATTCCTTGCTTCGGCATTTTGGCTTGGAAGGTCAAGGCAACTGTCGCCATTTCATCTTGCGCATTTCGTAAGATAGTAACCGATTGTTCGTCAACACCTGTAGGGAAAGGCAAAACTGTCGTTTCTAAGAAAGTCGGTTGTGTGGAAAGAAAGAAACGAGCGAATGAGAACGCATAAGTCCCAATATCCAGTAGGGCGCCTCCCGCTAGCTCAGGATTAAAAAAACGATTGCGCGCATCTGGCTCTTTAAAACTGCCGAATGAAACTTGAATCATTTTTAATTTTCCGTATAGGTTTGCTGCAATTCTTTGTTGTAATTCTTGATAAAGCGGCATGGAAAAAATGGTCATAGCTTCTGCCAGAATTAAATTTTTTTCAGTCGCTAATTTTTTGGCACGAGCGAGTTCTTGGCTGTCCATCGTGATTGCTTTCTCACAAAGAACGTGCTTTCCATGTGTAAGAGCGGCCAGAATAATTTCTAAATGGTGATTGTGCGGAGTTGCAACATAGACAATATCTACTTCTGGATCTGAAAATAATTCTTGGTAAGAGCCATATGCTTTTTCGATACCGTAAGCAGCAGCGAATTGGGTGGCTTTCGCTAAATTTCGTGAAGCGGCTGCATAGAGTTGACTTTCCTTTTGGTTAAAAGTTTGAGCAAATTCAGTGGCGATTGTGCCGAGGCCAACAACTCCCCATTTGTATGTTTTCATTTTTTATTCCTCATTTCTCGTATTTTCATTTCCAGTATAGCAAAAGGAAGGAGATACTTCATCCAAAATGAATTGTCAATTTTTTGTTAAAGCGTGGATAAGTATGTGCATTTTTGTGTGAGAAGCGTTAGAATAAAGGAGTATAAAGAAATTGTGAGGTGAGGGAAATGCATCAAGCGATGGTCATGATTATAGTGGATCGAATTGTCTCTCAATATACAACAGAGAACAGTTTTTGCACTAATTATTTGTCGGTGGACAAAAAACGTTGGGAAGAATGGAAAAAAGGTAGTACCCAACTTTCAGCGGAAGAAATGCAGAAAATAAAAAATCTTTTTTCTGATTATGAATGGATGCTTTTACAAAAGATCATCCGGCAAACGGTTTTATTTCCGGAAAAAAGAAATTACATTGTTTCAGAGTACAAACGAGTTAAAAGTATGATTGCCAAAAAATGGATGCAATCAAGTGAAGGAATTGTTGAATTAATTACGCATAAAGATTCTTTTCATACAGAAAAAGAGCTATATAAGGAAACGATCATTTTAAGAGTTTCGGTGAACTATGAAGAATGGGGTTACGATGATATTCTTGAGTTTTATTTACCAGGAATGATTCAACAACAAATTGAAAATGATTCAGTGGGCTTGCTAGAATGGGTGAACGAAAATTTGACGGATACCTATGTCGAATCGGAAGCTACAAATCATAAAATAATTGAGGATGAATAAGTTGTCTAAAAAAATAGTAATACTTCTCACAGTCTTAGTTATGGTTGGTTTAGGAATGATACTTACCCAAAGAAAAACCACTCCAACTTCGACTGCGACGGACCAAACAACGTCAGCAAAGCAAACAACCAAAAAGCAAAAAAAAGCTGCCAAAAAAACGGCCGAAAAGAAAGCTGAAAACGCGCTTCCTGATGTGAAAAGTTCGGATTGGCAGCTAGTTTTAATCAATAAAAACCATCCGGCAAAAGATGGCGATATCCAATTAAAAAGTTGGGTCAATGGTCAGCAAATGGATGAGCGAATTTACGCGGATTTCCAAGCGTTGGTCACTGCAGGTAAAAAAGCAGGGATTTCTTACATTGCAATCTCTGGTTATCGCTCAGTGGCGTATCAAAAAGAATTGTTAGACAAAGACATCAAAACCTATGAAAATCAAGGGATGTCAGCGGATGAAGCACGAAAAAAAGCACTGGAGTACATGACCGAGCCGGGAGTAAGTGAACATCATACGGGATTGGCAATTGATGTTTTAGACGAAGACTGGTACAATGCTGGCAAATCATTAGAAACTAGTTATGGGGAATCAAAGGGAGGACTCTGGCTTGCGGAAAATGCGATGAACTACGGTTTTATTATTCGTTATACGCAAGATAAAGAGTCACTTACTGGAATTAAGTACGAACCGTGGCATTTACGCTATGTCGGCAAAGAAAGCGCACAGTACATCACGAAACATCAGCTTGTGTTAGAAGAATATTTGACTTTATTGAAAAAAGTAGGGAAATAATGGCGAGTAAAAGAAAAAAGAAAAACAAAAAATTATCTCCAACGCTTCTTTTGTTTTGTGTAATCATTAGCGTGAGTGTGTTAATTTTTGCAATTACGTTGCAAGGTTTGCTGCATCCAGTTACCACAGAGGAAGTGAATCATTCTGAAGATGAATTTATCAGTGAACTACTTCCTTATGCTAAAAAGTTACAGGAACAATATGGGATTTTACCCAGCATTATTCTAGGTCAGGCAATTTTAGAATCAGATTGGGGCAAAAGTGAATTAAGCCAAAATTATTATAATTTATTTGGAATGAAAGCCTCTGCGAGTGATAAAAAAATTGGATTGCATACGAAGGAATATGAGAAGGGTGAATGTATTGAAATTACAGCGGACTTTAAAGTGTATGATAGCTGGGAAAGTTCGATGACGGATCATACATTGCTATTTGTGAACGGTGTATCGTGGAATCCAACTTTGTATCAGCCTGTTTTGCAAGCTAAAAATTATAAGGAAGCTGCGCAAGCTTTGCAAACAGCGGGTTATGCGACAGATCCGACCTATGCTTCAAAAATTATCGAAGTGATCGAAACGTATCAGCTCAGTCAATATGATCAATGAGCACGCGCGAGAAAGGGAAATGATACATGGCAAATGAAAAGCAAAAAGTTCCGGAAATTATGACTGATTTACGTAAAGATATTGTAAAGTTACCAGAAATTATCAAGGAATGCAGTGGGATCCGAATTTTTGGTCGGTTGATCAAATCCATTATTTATACAACTGACATTGCGATTATTCGCAACACTGATGCGGATGCAGTAATCGCGGTCTATCCGTTTACGCCTCATCCTACAATTATCAAAAGCATTACCGAAGCAGCCGATATTCCTGTGTTTTCTGGCGTGGGTGGAGGTTTGACGCAAGGTGCGCGCGCGGTTTCGATGAGTACGTTTGCGGAAGCACAAGGGTCAATTGGCGTGGTTGTTAATGCGCCGACACCGCTTGAAACCATTCGCGGAATTGCAGAAGTTGTGGATATCCCAGTGATTGGTACGGTTACCTCGACGTATTCGCCTATTCGGGAAAAGCTAGCGGCAGGAATCACCATTTTAAATGTCAGTGGAGGCAAAGATACCCCAGAAATTGTCGCCCATATTCGACAAAACTATCCAGATATCCCAATTATTGCAACGGGTGGACCTGATAATCGTTCCAATTTGGCAACGATTCGCGCAGGAGCTAACGCTGTAACGTATACACCACCAACGAACGGTCAGCTTTTTAGTCAAAAAATGGATAAATATCGTGAAACTGAAAAAGAAGATTATTTACAGAAACATGAATAGTCTTTCTTGAAAATTATGCTTGCTTTACGGTAAATTTTGTTGGATAATAAGAGAAAGTTTTGAATCGTTCTGCTTATATATGATCATAATTGGATGATCGTCTCTACCTGGTACCGTAATACCAGACTATAAGCAAATAAGGTGATTTTTTATACCCTTTTTTGCTCTGTTCCAAAGGCAAATAAGGGTTTTTTTATATTTTTTTGAGGAGGAAACCAGTTCATGAAAACCCTAAAGGAACGGATTTTACAGGATGGAAAAGTCTTAGGTGAAAATGTGTTGAAAGTTGATAGTTTTTTGACGCACCAAGTCGATCCACTGCTCATGCAAGAAATTGGCAGAGAATTTGCACAAATTTTTAAGGAAGAAGGAATCACCAAAGTTGTTACGATTGAAGCCTCTGGAATCGCCCCCGCGCTCTTTACAGGACTCTTTTTGAATGTTCCGGTCATCTTTGCGCGTAAGCAAAAAAGTTTAACGATGAAAGAAGAGTTGCTGACGACGGAAGTCTATTCTTTTACAAAAGAAGTCACGAGTACGGTTTCGATTTCTAAAAAATTTCTAAGTGAACAGGATAACGTTTTGATTATTGACGATTTTTTGGCAAATGGCCAGGCTGCTCTTGGTCTTACAGCGCTATGTAAACAAGCAGGAGCGCAAGTCACTGGGATTGGAATTGTGATCGAAAAATCTTTTCAATCTGGTAGACAGCTGTTGGAGGAAAAAGGCTTAAGAGTTGCTTCTTTGGCTCGAATTGCTTCTTTAAAAAACCGACAAGCACAATTTATATCGGAGGATGAATAACGTGGAAGAGTCAAAAAATGGTCAAGCGTTTTTATTGGGTGTCCAACATTTACTAGCGATGTACGCGGGTGCTGTAGCGGTTCCTTTGCTTATTGGGCAAGGGCTAGGGTTTAGTACAGAGCAGATTACTTATTTGATTTCGATTGATATTTTCATGTGTGGGGTGGCAACTTTATTACAATTAACTGTCAACAAATACTTTGGCATTGGTTTGCCCGTTGTGTTAGGATGTGCGATCCAAGCGGTTGCGCCTTTGATTATGATTGGGAAAAATCAAGGCATTGGCACAATTTATGGGTCGATTATCGCTTCTGGTATTTTTGTTGTTGTGATTGCGGGCTTCTTTTCCAAGATCAAAAAATTATTTCCGCCAATTGTTACGGGAACTGTCATTACAGTGATCGGACTTAATTTGATTCCAGTAGCGGTAACCAAAATGGGTGGCGGTGATGAAACGGCAAAATCCTTTGGTGATCCGACAAATGTCATTTTAGCATTGGTCACACTCGCTGTGATTGTCGCTGTGCAAATCTGGGGTCGGGGAATTTTTCGCTCGATTGCAGTTTTAGTTGGTTTGGTTGTCGGGACGATTATTGCTGTGTTTGTTGGCAAGGTTAGTTTGGCACCAGTTTTTGAAGCGACGTGGTTCCATTTTCCCCAACCCTTTTATTTTGGAATGCCGAAGTTTGAATGGAGCTCTATCTTGTTGATGATCGTCATCTCGTTAGTGAGTATGGTGGAATCTACTGGTGTTTACTTTGCTTTAGGCGAAATTACCGGGAAAAAAGTTGGCGAAGAGGAATTGAAAAAAGGCTATCGTGCAGAAGGCTTAGCTGTGATTTTAGGCGGTATCTTCAATACATTTCCTTATACCGGTTTTTCGCAAAACGTTGGGCTTGTTCAATTGTCAGGGATTAAAACGCGTAAACCAATCTATATGTCTGCTTTTTTACTCATTTTATTGGGCTTATTACCGAAAGTAGGCGCTTTTGCTCAAATTATTCCTGATCCAGTTTTAGGTGGAGGGATGTTAGTCATGTTTGGGATGGTTGCGGTACAGGGAATGAGAATGTTGGCCAAGGTTTCATTCAATGAAGATAAAAAT
>JAATGB010000015.1 GCA_015654945.1 Lactobacillales bacterium
ATTAAAAAGGAAGTTCGCTTTCGATGACTTGGCTCTCTTTTGAAAAAGGCTGCGTCAAAGTTAGTCTTGTCGCATGTAAAAACATTCTCGGTGCAACTGTTTTTTCATTTCCATATAAAGGATCACCAATAATCGGAAAACCAATACTTTGAAGATGGACCCGAATTTGATGGGTTCTTCCTGTCTCAAGTATGCAGGAAAGAGTTGAAATATTTTGTCTTTCATTGTAATGAATACGTGAAAAATGAGTAACTGCTACTTGTCCTGTTTTTTCGACCGCAATTCGCTTTCTACGATCTTGGCGATGACGTGCAATATTTTTAGAGACAGTCAAAGTAGTTGGAAAATTTCCTTTAACTTGGGCGGTGTATTCGCGTTTGATTTCTTTTTTTTCCAGCATTTTCCCTAAAATAGGCAATACAAATGGATTTTTCGCAAATAGGACAATCCCGCTCGTTTCTTTGTCTAAACGATGAACAACATAAGGCATTGTCTTGGATTTTTGCAGATAAGCTGCCGCATGGTTAAGCAGTGTGTTTTTCTCGTCAGGCTGGTTTGGATGTGTTTTGATACCAACTGGTTTATCAACGACGAGCAAGTGTTCATTTTCATAAAGGACATGGATCGCTTTTTTTTCACCTAATAAAATAGTTGGTGTTTCATAATCAGTCTCTTCAAATCGCAAGGTAATCCGGTCGCCGGCGTGGACCAATTGCTGGAATCGCGCTGGCTGAGCATTAACGGATACATTTTTGCGTGTACGTAAAAAATGGCGGACTTTTCTTGGCAGCAGCCATTCTGTTTCTAACAGTGTGCGTAGGTCTTTCGTCACAAATGCAGCAGATAACTGAATGGTAAATTCGATTCTAATCACCTCTTTTGGCTAGAAGTTTCATTTGCTAAATTTGTTTATACCAGTGTTTTTCATGAATGTCAAGCGAACAATATCTAACTAAAAAATGAAATTCAAAAAGAAAAACGTAGTTTAATGCAAGAGGAGGAATACCTGTGGAAGCAAAAGAATTTGTTCAGCATTTGATGAAAGAAGGCTTTAAGCGACAGGCAAGCGATCTCTACATTTTCCCAATTGCTGATTATTATGAGCTTTCTTTTCGTTATCATCATCAAAAAGTAGTTTATAGTCGCTTAACAGAAGCACAAGGAATGAAGATGATCTTATTTTTGAAATATTTGGCAGAAATGAATGTTTCAGAGAAAAGAAAGGTCCAAGTTGGAGCAACGAGCTTTTTAATTGAAGGAAAAAAGAAACGAATCCGGTTGTCGACAGTTGCTGATTTTAGACACCGAGAAAGCATGGTTATCCGTTTTTTATATGATTTTGACGATCAAGTAACGTTAAACTATTTATTTCCACAACAGTTAGCACGAATTGAGAAAAATATTGGCAACAAAGGATTATTTTTATTTTGTGGTCCGACTGGTTCTGGCAAAACAACAACCATGTATAAGCTAGCAAAGAAACGCAATCAAAAACAAGTGATTACGATTGAGGATCCAGTTGAACTTGAAGAAAGTAGTTTTCTACAATTGCAAACAAACGAAAAAATTGCAATTACGTACGAGGAACTCATTAAGGTCTGTTTGCGTAATCGACCGGATATCCTGATTGTTGGCGAGATTCGCGATCGCGAAACCGCGCAAATGGTTGTGAGAGGCGCTTTGACGGGACATGTTATTTTTTCTACCCTGCATACTATGAATAAAAACAGTGCGTTAGCTCGCCTTGTGGAGTTGGGCGTAGATCCAGAGGAGGTGAAGCAGTGTCTGAAAGGAGTCATCTATCAGCGACTTTTACCTACGATTTGTTCAATCTGTGGACCAGTATGTTTACCTTATTGCCAACACCAATCAGAAAACAACGGGGTTCTCTTTGATGTTACATTTTATGGAAAGGAAGAAATTTCTCATGAGCGAAAAAAATGGAATCTTTGGTTGGAGGCTGCGTGGGCGTATGGCTTTATCTCAAAGCAAACCTTTAAAGAGGAGCTTCATGAAGCCCAAAAAGCTACTCACGACTAAAAAGCAACAAGATTTTACCCGTTTACTCGCTGATTTACTGAGAAATGGGTTGAGTATTCAAGAAAGTTTGCTATTTATGGAGAAAATCGATCCGCGAATGCTTAAAGCAGTTCGATGTTTACAGCAACACTTGGCAAATGGTGATTTTGTACATCAAGGATTTGCGCAGATTGGTTTTTCTAACATGCAAGTGGCACAATTGAGTCTTGCAACTGTTCATGGAGATTTAATCGGCACGCTGCAAATGATGGCGAAGCACGCAGAGGACAGTGAGAAACAGAAAGCGACAACAATAAAACTGCTCACGTATCCAGTGCTACTTTTAAGCTTTTTATTACTGATTATGAGCGGTATGAAATGGATTTTGTTGCCGCAAATGGCGGTCTTTCAACAGCAAACGGGGGTGAATCAGCTGGCAATCCAATTTATTCAAAATGGACCGACTAGTTTGTTGCTGGTGTTCCTTTTTTCTCTGTTTATCCATAAAATTCTAGGGATGTATCTAAAAAAGAAGAGCGCCATTCAGCGTGCTGAATTTATAATGAAAATTCCGATAATCAGCAAATTTTATAAATATTATTACACATCCTTTTTTTCTTTTGAGTGGGGGAAATTACTAGAACAAGGATTTGAAATGAAAAATGTTATCGAAATAATGGAGCGAGAAGGAACCACAGAATTGATGAAAGAAATGACTGTAAGCTTAAAGCAATCGTTAGAATTCGGTGATCCGCTTCATCAATGTATTGGCAAATGGCGCTTTTTATTTGTTGAATTAAGTCAAATTATTCAGCAAGGTGAGCTGAAGGGGAAATTAGGCTCAGAGCTGTTAATTTATGGGGATCGTTTGTGGCTGACGCTCTTGAAAAGAGTGGAGAGTCTATTAAAATGGGTACAGCCAATTATTTTTCTTTTCATCGCGCTGCTAATTATTGGAGTGTATGGATCATTACTGCTGCCGATTTATCAAGAAATGGAGGGAATACTATGAAAATCCCAAAAAAGAAAAACGATTTTGGGTTCACACTAATCGAAATG
>JAATGB010000024.1 GCA_015654945.1 Lactobacillales bacterium
ATCCCTACGAAACAACGTTTTAGAAAGCTATTGCTGCATTTTTAAGATTTTAAGAATGTTGGAAAAAGAAAAACAGAGAAACCACTGATATTCCAGCATCTTCTCTGTTTCAAAAAAATTTATCCTACACTGCCTTCCATACTCATCGTTATCAAGCGATTTAATTCAACCGCATATTCCATTGGTAATTCTTTGGTAATCGGATCCATAAAACCGTTGATAATCATGGCGGTTGCTTCTTCTGCCTTGATTCCTCGACTCATTAAATAAAAAAGTTGTTCTTCTGATATTTTTGAGACACTCGCTTCATGCTCTAACGCCACATTGCCATTTAGAATTTCATTAAACGGAACGGTATCGGCTTTGGATTCATTATCCACTAGAATCGTATCACATTCAATATGAGATTTTGATCCGCCACTCTTCCGACCAAATCGAATCGTTCCACGATAATCCGTACGGCCACCATCGCGCGCTACTGATTTTGAAACGACAGTGCTTGAAGTTTTAGGCGCATTATGAAAGACTTTGCAGCCAGCGTCCAAATGTTGCCCGTAATTTGCAAAAGCCATGGACAGAACAGACGTTTTGGCATGAGGACCATTTAAATAGGTACAAGGATACTTCATATTGACTTTACTGCCAATATTACCATCGATCCATTCCAAAACACCGTTTTCTTCAACTGAACCTCTTTCTGTAACCAAATTATATACATTATCCGACCAGTTTTGAATCGTTGTATAGCGAAAGAATGCATCTTTTTTAACAAACAATTCCACCGTTGCGGCATGCAAGCTATTAGTTGTATAACTAGGTGCCGTACACCCTTCGATATACTGAATTGAAGCTCCCTCCTCTACAATAATCATCGTTCGTTCAAACTGGCCCGCGTTTTTACCATTAATTCTAAAATAGGTTTGAACCGGAATATCACAATGAACTCCCTTTGGTACATAAATAAACGTTCCACCTGACCAGACCGCTCCATTAAGTGCCGCAAATTTATGCTCAGAATTCGAAACAAGGTGCGCGAAATACTGTTTAAAAATTTCGGGATACTCTTTTAATGCGCTATCAGTATCAGTAAAGATAATTCCTAATTTTGTAAACTCATTTTTCATATTATGATAAACTACTTCTGATTCGTATTGTGCCGCTGCACCCGCTAAAAATTTATGTTCGGCTTCAGGAATACCCAAACGAACAAATGTCTCTTTGATTTTTTCTGGAACATCCTCCCAATTGGTCGAAGAATTTTTACTGAGTTTTTGATAATAAATCACGTCCTCAAAACGAATGTCCGATAAATCTGGTCCCCACTTTGGCAAAGGTAATTTATTAAAAAGCGCAAGGGATTTTAAGCGATAGTTAAGCATCCATTCCGGTTCATTTTTCAAAGCTGACATTTCGCGAATAACCGTTTCATTTAAACCGCTTCCACTAGAAAACAAAGGCTCAATATTGTCATGGAAGCCATATGCATACTCTCTATTTTTCATTCTTTTTGCCCACTTTCCATCTTTTGCAGTAATCCGATAACTAAATCATTGACCGGCGAACTGTGGCTTGTCTTTTTTTCTAGATTAAGTAATTGATATAAAAATAGTTCCGACCGTAATTCTTGTGACCGGTTTTTAAAGCGATAAAACGTACAGCTATGCTGATGAAAATCTTCCTGAAAGGTTAACGAAGTCGGTATATTTACACATTTTTCTTTGGAGGATACGCCAAAAATATGCGTGACAGCTTTTTGTTCCAGGTTACTTCCAGCCTCTTCTGTACTTTTTATGGTTACTTGAAAGCTATTTTTCTTGATCATTTACTCTGCTCCTTTCAAAAATTCAGAATGATGCTCAGTAATTATAAACGCGTTACTTTGTCGATGACATTCTAATGATAATGATTCTCATTGTTAACTAAATTTTACGCTCAATAGTGAGCAAAGTCAAATTGATTTATTGCTTGCACAACGTAAAACTTGTTGACTAGCTTTTTAAAATAAACAAATAACACCCGCTGAAATTTCTGTGCAAAATCTCAACTGATGTCTAAAAGCTCGTCTATTTTGATTAAAAACAAAACATTTTATTTCCGCTCTAAATTAACAGAAACGATTAGCGAAGTAATGGTAAACTTCCAGTTAATTTATTAATTGCTTTCTTCGGTCCATACAAGCCTAAACCCATATAATTTAATTCGTTTGGAGTAGTTTTTTTGAAATTTTCGCTATATTCTTCGTATTGGTTGCATTTCTGGGCAACATCCGTAAAACCAACAACTTCAATTTCGCGAAAAGCTTCGTGATAAAGTTTTATTCGTAAATCGGCTAGCTGTTCGCTTGCTGCTTTTAAAATCGGAACCGGGATGGAGATAATTCCAGCATGCACATTTTGTGCTGCATCTATCGTATTGGCTCCGATCAGCTCTGGCCGGATCTTCCCTAAACTCAAGCCTAATATAGCAGCTGTATTTGCTAACAAGCCTATTGGTAAAGTATCATCCAGCAAAATCACGCATTTTGTTTCTTGTGTCATAAAATCCTCCATTCAAAAAAATATTTTCTGATATTGCTTCGGCGTGATTCCAATAAGCGTTTTAAAGGTTCGGGTAAAATGACTTTGATCTGAAAAGCCAACTTCCAAGCCAACTGAAAGTAACTCTTGGCCTTCAGTCAAAAGCTCTTTTGCTTTCCTGATACGAATTGTCTGCACATATTGATAAGGTGTAACGCCAAATTGTTTCGTAAAATGCCGGATCAGTGTGTACTTATTTAAGCCACACAGCTGACTGACTTCTTCAAGCGAGATAACCGTTGCAAAATTTTCATCTAAAAATAACTTTGCTTTTTCTAAATTTTCGATGGTCGGAATCTCTAGCCCTTCGGAATCGGAATAATGGACTCCGCTATTCAGTAGATCGTCAAGCAAAAAATAAAGCAGTTCTTCTTTATTGAAATTCTCTTGCTTTTCTAAAATGAGGTGATGCAGACTGAGGAACACTTCAGGGAGTGCCTTTGGATGTAAAACGGGTTGGGCAAATTTAAGTAATTCTTTTTTACCCGTGATGCTTTCAACCAGCTCCTTCATTCTTTCAAGCGAAATGTTGAGTGCGCGATAGGTTAATTTATGGTCTGCTACTTGGGAACAACCATGACTATCAAAGGGATTGAATAAAAGAAAATCTCCCTCTTTTACAGTTACTGTTTCAGAATTACAGGTTAAGCTTCGAACGCCTTTTTCAATATATCCGATGACATAATAATCATGAAAATGATTGGGAAATTTTTGGGAAACACCCTCAAAATAATACGCTTCTAGTTGCAATTCTTTATCAAAATAGATTTCTCGCGAATCGTTACTCATGGAATCACTTCACCTCTTTTATTAAATTAACACATTTTAGCGCCTTTCTCTTGAACGATATTGACATTTACACACTGACTAGTTAAAAACATTATAGCTCAAGTTATTAATAATATCGTAACTGAACTCCGCGATTTTTTATAAACTTTACACTCACAAAAAAGACGACTTGATTTTTTGGATCAATCACACGATCCTTTCATTTGAACAAATTCAAGTTCCGTTTAGAAAAATACCGCCAGAGAATAAAAAGAATCATGAAAGACATAAATAGTGTTCCACCAAAAGCCCACTGAACTCCGATCACAAAATTAGTAGGTATACTCGAAATTCCGATCATAAGTGTATTGAAGAAAGAGGCGCCGACCTGTCTTAATGTATTATTTAACGCAGTGGCATGACTCATTTGATTTTGCGGAACCAGTTTGAACGATTCTGTCGTTATAGCTGTCATTAATAGTCCTAGACCTACCATTCGAAAAGTAAACACAACGACGATTAAACTGATAGATGTGTTCTTCGTCATATTCATCATAGGCAGACACGAAATAATCACGAATAAAATTCCGATAGAAGAAATGATTTTGATTCCATATTTATCATATATTTTCCCAACAACTGGCGATAATAAAGACATGATAGCTGCCCCTGGCAACATCAAAAGTCCTGTATTTAAAGCCGATAATCCCATTATATTTTCTGTGAATAAAGGCAGAATGGTTTCCGTTCCCATCAGGATACCAAAAATAATCATGATTGCGATCGTCATATTTCTAAAGCTATAATTTTTAAGCAATCGAATATTCAGCAATGGATTTTTATTTTTACCAAGTTGTCGATAAACAAAAAACAAAGATATGCCTAATCCGATAACAAATAAAACTATGCCCAGAACTGGCGCACTTAAAAAGAAAGAAAAACTGGAAAGCAGCAACCCAAACCCGATAATAGAAGAAGTAATGGACAAAAAATCAATTTTGCTACTCTTCACTTCAGAATAATCATGTAAAAAAAAGAAGCTAAGCAGAATAATCATTCCCGTTACAGGGATTGTCATTGTAAATAGCATATGCCAATTAAATTGATTCAAGATGATTCCAGATAGTGTAGGACCGATAGCCGGAGCAGCTGAAATAACTAAGTTCACGTACCCGATTACTACTCCTCTTTTTTCCAGCGGGAATAATTGCAATAGCAAAATTTGTGTGAAGGTAACCAGCATTCCTCCTGAAGCAGCTTGAATAATTCGTGCGAACAAAATAACCGAAAAAGTATTTCCCACGGTTCCAAGAATTGTACCCACTAAAAAAATACTTGTACTCACCAAAAATAAACGTCGGTTGCCAATTTTTTCAAATAACAGCGCCGAAATTGGCGTAACAATGCCTAAAGTTAAAACGTAACCTGTCGTTAACCACTGAACTGTGTTTAAATTTACTTGCAATGTCTCCATCATCAAAGGTAAAGCAGTCACCATCAACGTTTGATTTAACGTTGCAGTGAAAGCCATCACTAATAAAATAACCATTAGAAGATTTCGAGTTTTATTTGATAACTTTTTTTCCAAAAAATAACCTCCAAAAACTTGTTTATTTATTCGTTTCTCATACTCTTGTAAAAGTTAATTAGCTTGTTGTCTTCCTATTAAGTGGATCTAGCTAATACGCCTGCATAAATGAAAACATAACCTCTCTGGAAACTGATTCATTATTTTAAAAAATGAATTCAGTTCACTAAGAGGCTCGCTCATAAAAAAATTAATTTTCTATTTCCAAGTTGCTACCTTACGAATTGGTAAACGAGTCGAACCATGTCCTTTTCCTTTGGCCTTTCCAATCGACACAATCATGACTGGCTCATAACGTTCTGGATCCAAATCGAAGGCTTCCGCCAATTGATCTGCTTCAAATCCTCCCATTGGATTGGTATCATAGCCATGTGCACGTGCCACCAACATTAATTGCATTGCGACCAAGCTGCTATCAATTTTTACAACATCAGTCATTTGTTTTCTGGTTAAATTTTTATAATACGGAATTACTTCAGCTAACTGCTGTTCTTTCAAATCTTCTGGCAAACTTCCTGCCGCAACAGCTGATTCAAAAATTTCTCGGCCAAATTCGTAGCACTTTCGATCACCAAAAATCAAGATCATCGCAGACGACGTTTTATTTTGCATCGTATTAAATCGAATTAATGGATTTAGTTTAGCTTTACCTGCTTCACTTTCAACAACGACAAAACGCCATGGCTGCATATTGACCGAGGAAGGTGCTCGTACAGCATCGCGCAAGATCTCTTCCATTTCTTGCTGCGATATTTTTACTGTTTCATCATACTCACTAATTGATCTACGTCCCTTTAAAATTTTTTCAAAATCGTTCTGTTTAAAAGCATGACTCATTTCGCTACCTCTTTCTTTTTCTTTATTAAAACCACACTAAGCGCTTATCTCTCACTAATTTAGCATTTATTTTTTTGAATTATCATATAAAAGTTGAAGTGTCTCACCTAAAGTGATGATTTTTTCTGAGCTGATTCCATTATATAGTTGCTCCGTTACCTCTTTTTTACCTGGTGAACAATTTAAGAACATTGTTTTTCCTTTTTCAGTTATTTGAACCAATACTTCTCGATTGTTTTTCGGATTTCGTTTTCGTTCTACAAATTCATGCTGTTCTAAAATTTTTAAATGTCGCGTAATTGCCGCTTGATCAATATTTACGAACTGCTGAAGTTCACTTTGTAAAACTGTTTCGTGTTCGCTAAGCAAAACTAACATTTCATAACGTGTCAGACTCAAACCGGTTTTCTTTTCAAAGTTTTGGGTAATCTGATTGCCTAAACTTTTCAAAAGAAATAAAATTTGACCAAATTGTTGATTCGAAACTTCCATATTTTCCCTCCTCCCTCAATTGACAAGTCAATCATTGACTAATCAATTATATGTTAAAAAAAAATATTTTTCAACTAAAATTGTCCTAATTTACTATATATGTGGCAACACTCCATTTTTTTTACATAATGAAACAACTAAAGCAGCGTAAATTCTGCTTTAGTTGTTCTCCATTCGTCCGATTAATCCGATTGACTAGTTCATCCATTTAAATCGTATCCGCAAATAATTGTTGCCCAAAATATTCACCTTTAGATAGTCCCTTTTGACAAGCATACAGTCCGTTTCCTATTGGTTTGGTGTACTCATTTAGGGCATCTTTTTTTCCCATAATTTGAAGCATCGGCACGTATTGTGTGAACGGATCCTTCATAAAAGCAATGAACAGTAGCCCTGCCTCAATGTTTCCGGTGCTTTCATCAATGCTTTTTTGGTAGGAATATGCACGGCGATGAATTTGTTGATCTGTTTCACGCGCTAAACGAACATGGGAATCAGTAGGCTGTTTTTTCATAATTACTTCATCAAATTCTTTCTTACGGCCAAACGCGGCACCACTGTCTTTTTTACGCCCAAAAGTCGCTTCTTGGTCATTAAGGTTAGAACGATCCCAGATTTCCAAAAACATTTGAATTTTCCGGTAACCGAAATAGGTGCCGCCTTGAAACCAAGTCGGTTCATCTTTTTCAGACCAAATAACTTCTTTATAACCAGCCGCGCTTGCATGATCATTATTACAAGTGCCATCTTTGAAACCAAAAAGATTACGCGGTGTTTCTTTTTTTGGCCCTTTCAAAAAACCATCCTCTAAAAAGTGAACTTTAACCAAACCTGAACCAAGTCGTACTAAATTCCGAATCGCATGAAAAGCTACTTGACGATCGTCCGCACAGACTTGGAAAAGAATATCACCATCACTGAATTTTTCATCCAAAGAATCATGTGCCAACTTAGGAATTTCTTTTAAAAATTTTGGTTTTTGATTCTTTAAGCCAAAACGATCTTTGCCGTTTTTTTCAAAGAGTGATAAGCCATAGCCAACAGTAAAAGTTAGTTTTTGTGCACCTAATCCAATACTATCACCCGTATCATTTGGTGGCACTAAATCATTTTTAGAGTTAGCTACCTGTTTGCCTTCCGCTGCATCCACAGCAAAAAGGGTCCAGTCCTTCAGTAATTGTACCAGCTCCGTTCGTTTATCCGTCAAGATATCAAAGGCAACAAGATAACAATACGTTTGTTGTTCCGTTACAATTCCTGGTTGATGCTGTCCAAACAAAGAGATTGTTTGGTTTGCTTCTTCATTGGTTGCTGTTTCTTTTTCTTTGGTCAAGGAATGAATTAGATTAGCTGTTGAAGCGACGCCAGATGCCGCAACGGCAATTCCTGCTCCAGTTACAGCAGATAGTTTTAACATATCACGACGAGAAATTTTTTTATCCAATAAGTTTTTATTTTCTCCTGGCTCATTTTCAGAGTGATCCGCAGCTTTTTTTTCCGTCATTTTTTTCACCTCTGCCTTTTAGTTAAAAATTTCGCCCGTTTTCGCCATTAGTTCAGAAAGTGTGGAAAGTTCTGTACTAATTTCACGAATTTGATCTTTGGTCAATTGTTCATAGCTGACATAGCTGTCACCTGATTGGTATTTTGCTAAAATTTCTTCCATTTTATTAAACTGCGTATCGAGTTTATCTCCAAGTTCACTGTCATTTTGATTGAGTGCCGGAATAATCGCTTGATAAACGACCTTTGATCCTTCGACATTTGCGACCAGATCCACAAGGTCAGTATGAGAATACGCTTCTTCTTCTCCAGTAATTTTGGTTGTTGCAGCTTCATTCAGTAATTCCATTGCGCCAGCAACCATATCTTTTGGTTTCATTTTTAATTTTTTCGTCAAATCTGCTAGCTCTTGGATATCTTCATCTAATTTATCCGCATATGTAGCCATACCATCCGTAGTATTATTCTGCCACAAAGCCCGCTCAATAACATGGTAACCTGTCCAATCCGCTTCTGAATCTACATCATTAATACGTGCATCAATTTCGGGATCAAGATCGCCAAAGCTTTCAGCAACCGGCTCAATCCGTTCATAATACACTCGTGATTTTGAATATTGTGCTTTTGCTTCTGTCACATCCCCCGCGCGAACTGCATCCGTGAACTTTTTGTTAGCTGTTACTAATTCTACTGCTTGTTCTTGAACATATTCTTGGTAGCCAGCTACTGCTTCATTTAAAACTTTCGAAGTTTTGGCTTTCGTTTTCTTGGCGTCTTCTAATGTATTTAAAGCACTTTTTAAATTTTTCGCATTTTCTGACAATGTAGTATAATCTGGTTCCGCATATTGAGAACCATAATAAATAGGTGTTTCATATTTTTCGACATTTGTATATTCCAATGGATAAGCTGACCTTACTGAATTTTCAAAATCCAGCCAATGTTTATGCATCGTTTTGGCATTCGCTGTCAAGTTTTCTTTGTCTTTTTCAGTTATACTTGCTGTAACTGTTTTCAGCTCTTTCAGCATCTTTGCGACTTCTTTTTTCAATTTTTTGTCAGCAGCACTACTTTCAGTTTTTTGAGCGGTGACACTTGTCTGCTTTGTGCTTGTCTTGTCTTTTTTCTCCGTACATCCAATTAATGTAAACACAACTAAAAATAACACAAACCCAACTTTTATTGATTTTTTCATTCATTTTTCCTCACTTTTTTTTCGATTTTTTCGTAAAACAACCCAAAGTGTTATTAACACAAACCCAATTTGTGGCAAAAGGCTATACCATGATGGATAAATACTTAACATATTAAAAGACGGTAAATAATCTTGCATCGTATTTGGCAGCACATTTGCCAATTGTAGACTGTGAATACCTGATCCCATAAACTTAAGTGCTAGATAAAAAATTACCGCACTTGAGAACAAAAAGAAAGCTTTTAGTGGTACGCGTCGTTCAAAGATGATCAAAAAGAGAGCAACCAATGCTAATAAAAAAATTCCTAAGCCAAAACCCAACACAATTTTATGAAAAGATAAGCGCCCGGCCAAGCCAATTGTGAAAACCACAATTTCTAAACCTTCTCGAACGATTGCCAAAAAGGCTAATAAAGCAAGTGATAAATAATTTCCTGACTTCATTGCTCTATTCGTTTTTTGACTATAATAATCTGTCATTTTTTTAACATCTGAAGCTTTGTGTAGCCATAGCCCGACGTATAGAAGCATTAAGCTGGAAAAGACACCCGCGTAGCCATTAATCAAATTATTATTAGTCCCAAAAGCTCCTACTGAGAAAACAAAAGCAACAATTAATCCTAGTCCGATACTTGTCAAAATACCGGCAATGCTACCTGCAGCGATCCATTTTTTACCTTCATTTCCCTTTGCATTTCGTGTAACAGAAAGCAGCATCATGATCACTAACAGTGCTTCTAAGCCTTCTCGAAAAGGAATCATGGCGACATCAAATAGAGAATACGAACTACTGTTAACTGAATGTAAATCTTGAATCATCTCACTTAAAAGCTGACTCACGCGCTCCTTATTTTTATCGGAGATACTTGCTTGTAGTAATAAGAGGTCACGTTCCGTACGATCATAGACTTCTTGTGACTTACTGACAACATCCCCTTCGACAGATAACCATTGGGTATTTAACTCATCCACTAAAGCGGACAGCTGACTCCAGTCACCTTCTTTACCTAAAATTTGTGCTCTTTTTAACTTATTAATATAAATCGTTAAATTTAACTGTGTATTTCCCTGATTATCCACATAATCTCCGGTTTGATAGGAGGTTAAAGCGGTTGTGAGAGTTGATAAATGCTTCTCGCTAACAGTTTGCTGTTCATTTAAAAGTGCAACGGCGGTTTGGGCAATCGCTAAATCAATTTGCTGCGCCAATGTGCGGCTCTTTTTTTTAACAACTTGCTTATTTTCGACCCACCACTTCTTGATTGGACTAAAGGTTTTATTTGCTGTTTCCCAGTCCTCTTGGCTCACTGCCTGACTTGTTTTTTGGCTCAACTTAATTTCGGACTGAACAAGCTTTTCTTCTTTGGCCTGCGTAGGAACTGCCAAACCAAAAAATAACCAAAAAAGTAAAAAAGGGTAAAAAAAATACGAATGTCTCTTTGCTATTCCTGTCATTCCATAAGGGTTCTCCTTTCTAGCTATTGATAATGATAACCATTCTCAATGTAATTTTAATAATAATCTTTGACAATGTCAATAAGAAAAGGCTTGACAACGCAAAAAAACTATTCTAGAATCGGTTAAAAGTAATTGATTCTCATTATCAAGTAGAAAGGAGGCGGCATGATGGCTCTAGGACCTGGTAGTATCATGTTAATTGTTGGTGCTGGATTGATCGTTTTTGGTCCGAAAAAATTACCTGAATTAGGAAAATCTTTAGGTGAAACGTTACGTGAATTTAAGAAAGCAACAAATGGTCTTGTTTCAGATGATGAACAAGCAACCGAAACGAAGATCCCTAAAAAAGCACAACGAACACTCAAAGTTGTCCGTAACAAAAAAATCAATAAATCAGCACAAACACAACAAACTCCTCATTACAAAATCAGTAAAGTAACTACTCCTGATGATCAGACTACTGTAGGTGAAGCAGATCATGACGATCGTTGAGCATCTTAATGAATTAAGAAATCGCCTGATTTTAGTTGCTAGCTGTTTTTTCTGCTTATTCCTGTTGGCTTTTACCTTTATTAATCCGTGGATTTTACGTATTTTAAAACAACTTTTACCTTTGTCGGTTAAGCTCTATACCATCCGCATCACGGAAGGATTGGAAATATACATTGAGTTGGCTGCAACAACGGCTTTTATCTTGACATTGCCGTTGATTTTATGGCAATTATGGTCCTATATTAAGCCGGCTCTTTATCCGCAGGAACAGCGATTCGGTAAAAAATATCTCCCTCTGATTATTGCACTTTTTTTAGCAGGCAGTCTCTTTGCTTATTTTGTTTTATTTCCACTAATTGTCAACAGTATGTTACATTTTTCAATTAATTTAGGTTTGGAACCCATTGTCACGTTATACGATTATCTTAGTCTTCTAATAAAGGTCGTTTTAGCATTTGGTCTGCTTTTTCAATTACCTGTTCTGTTGCTGTTTCTAGCTAAATTAGGCCTTATTCATGCAACCTTTTTGCGTAAAAATCGAAAATATGTTTATTTTGGCATTTTGATCATCGCAGGTTTGATTGCACCACCCGAATTAATCTCACATTTGTCGATGACGATTCCTTTGATCTTGCTTTACGAAGCAAGTTTATTACTAATTAGCCATCTTGAACGAAAAAGCAACCATCTAAATAGATGATTGCTTTTTAAAATATTCATGGTTAACGTAGATTTATGCGCGTCCTAAAATTTGAAGCGAGTGACCACCTGACCATCTCTAATTATTTTACTGGTTTTAATTTTCAAATAGTTTGTAGCATAACACATAGCATCTTGATAATGTTTAACTTCTTTTTCTACTATTGTCTCATTGATTGTTTTTATACAAACAAGATACGTGTGTTCCATCAAATTCCTCATTTCTTATATGAGCATTCAATCAGTTTTATAGATAGCGCTTACTTACTATTTAGAATGGTACTTTTCCTAAAGCAAGTGTTTATAGCTCAAAAATTTGTTCTAGATTTATCACTACTGGTGAATTATCAGGATTGGTTTCCATAATATCTGCCATAAAGTCCCACCACTTTTGATTAATTTCAGTTTTCGTGGTTTCTGCCCATTTCTCTTCGTTCTCGATTTCAAGAAATCCTAATAGATAGTCCGTTTTAGGATCAAAGAAAATGGGATAACTAATTGCCCCATACTCCTTAAGCATCCCTCTCATTTCTGGCCACAATTCATTATCGCGACGGGAATACTCTTCTTTTAAGTCGGGATATAATTCCATTTTAAATGCCTTTTTTTACCATTTTGTTTCCTCCATATTTACACTTAAAAGCTATGCTCTTATGTTCAATTTGATTATAATTTTTTTTATTGATTCTATATAGTGTTTTTACTTTGTTGAGCAGTATAGCTTGATTCAAGTAAAGCCTTGAGTTTATATTTCAACTGTTTCGATATCAAGCATATATATAACCAGTTTTCTTGAATAG
>JAATGB010000090.1 GCA_015654945.1 Lactobacillales bacterium
GGTTTAGATCCTAATACGGCTGACTACGCTAAAATAAAACCGCGGAAAGTCAACGAAATGATGAAAGAATTTTCAAAAGAACGATACCATGTCGATGTGCTAAAAGTGGAAGTACCTGTGAATATGAATTATGTGGAAGGCTATGGAGATCAAGTTGTGTACACACAAGTGGAAGCGGCAGGTTACTTTAAAGCACAAAGTGAAGCAACCCATCTACCTTTTATCTTTTTAAGTGCCGGAGTAAGTGCGGAACTATTCCAAGCAACGTTGCGATTTGCTAAAGATTCTGGTTCGATATTTAATGGGGTTCTGTGTGGCAGAGCTACCTGGGCAGATGGCGTCGAAGTCTATGTAACAAAAGGGGAGCAAGCAGCACGGAAATGGTTCCAGACAACTGGACGAAAGCATATTGAAGAATTGAATGAGGTTCTAAAAGAAACAGCAACCTCGATTAGTTAAATTGAGTGATTTTCTGGCTCTGATGCTAAAACTTCTTTCCGAAATATAGAAACATACTAAGTTTATTCTCTAAGCTTAGTATGTTTCTATTTATTTTATCTATTTCATCAAGTAGTGAATTTTGATTATTGTTCTACGTACGATACTTGTTGGGCTTCAACATGAATCTCTTGTACGAGTTTTCCGGTAGTTCGTCCGCTTCTTTGGTTTTGATCGGAAATATCTTCAGTTTTTACAATATAATCAGTTCCATTTTTATTTTTAAAAGATAAGTTTTCATCGTGATATCCGAGTACCAATCGGTTGTTTTTTGAAAAGAATTGCATTTTAAATCAGTTGTTTGTATAAAATGAATAGAGAACATAATTGACCATAATATCTTTCTGGATTTGCATTATCTAAATGAGTATAGATTTTGTAACATCTTTTTTTTTAATACAAGGAAAGCCGATACTAACCATTATTTACAATAGTTTCGTGTTTTTCCTTTTAAGAGGGAATCAGTGGAAACTTGATAATAATCACTCAGTGCAATTAAATGATCAATATCAGGATAAGCTCTACCGGTTTCCCAACGAGAAATGGCTTGACGCGATATATTCAGAAATTTTGCGATATCAGCTTGCGTAGCGCCTATATCTAAGCGAGCTTTTTTTAGTCTACTATGCAATTTCATTTCTATCCCCACTCATTTTATAGAATTACTATTTTTGTTAAAGGTTAAAATAATATCTTTTTTTCCTTGTGGGCTAACTGTCAAGGATAATGCATCGTTAATGTCATATTCTTTGGTTTTATCTGTTTTTATTTCAAAAAGTAGATGTAACTGTTTCTCAATTTCCTTTGTATCCATCAAAAAGCCACTGCAAATTACTAAAGCGTATTCAAAATTAGTACTTTGATTCTTTTCTGGCGCACTGGTTTTGTTAGAGATCTCAATGGTATAACCAATAGGTTGGTCTTGATTTTTATAGGTAGTAATTTTTTCGAGTATTTCCCCATTTCGATAACTCAATTCATAAGTATCAAATGTGTCATTTTCTTTTTCTTCATTTACAACAACATTGCTATTTTTTTTTACTTGATTGATATATTCTTGAATATTAATTGGATATGCTTCTATGGAAGCTAGTGATTCATTTTCTAATTTTTCACTACGTTTTTTTTCATGGTATGCGTTTTCTTCGCTTACAGTTTGATAAGCTTTCTGTGTATCTTTGTTTACCAAGGATCCACAACCACTTAAAAAAAAGCCAAACAATAGAATAAAATTAATTTTTTTCTTCATGGAGGTCTCCTTTGTTTACGCGGTAGACATAGTCACATAATGTATCAATATCAGACTTATCGTGACTGGTAAGTAAAATAGTTTTTCCAGCTTTTTTTAAATTTGTAAGCACTGCATAAATATCCTGAACGCCTTCTTCATCCAAACCATTAAATGGCTCATCAAGTATATAATAGTCTGCTTCTTCCATGATAGCTTGAGCAATTCTTAAGCGTTGCTTCATTCCTAAGCTAAAACGTTTATATTTTTGATTCATCGCTTCTTCTAAGCCAACTATTTTAAGCACCGCTTCTATTTCCTCGTCTGTCAATTCTTGTTTAATTTCCGTTAAACATTTTAAATTGTTAAAAGCACTCATATTACTAATAAAGTTAGGACTCTCAATGAGAATACCAGCATTTTTTATAAACTTTCCTGCTTGGACAGTTTGGTTGTCAACCAAGATAGTTCCTGAATCAATAGGCAAAAAACCGGCAATCGCTTTGAACAAGACCGATTTTCCAGAACCATTTCGACCAATTAAACCATAACAATAGCCATGTTTGATTGTCAAATTAATATTTTGCAAAATTTTATTCTTCTTTAAAGTAATGGTAACATTTTTAATCTCAATCATTGAATTCCTCCTGAAAAATCCGAGTAAATTTAAGCATCAGTAGTTCCATACACAAGATAGCAAGCCAAAAAATTATACTGTCTATATAGTAGTGTTGATTATCAAATAGCACAAGATTAACAAAGGGAGAAAAGCGATCTACGATATGGATGATCAGGCTAGTTGTCAAACCTGTAACAATATATTGAATACTTTTTCCATGTACATAACCCAAAAATACAAAAATTACGATAGCAAGGATCATAAGAAAGAGCGTTACATGAAATAACATAATTGAAAGAAACCAATTCCCTTGTTGATAGTGAAAAGTGCTAGTTGCGGAGAGATAGTCTGATAAATAAATAGTGACGATTATAGAAGAAAATAATGTGATCACATAGATAGCAGTCTTGATGAGGCTATTTTTCAAAAAAAACCAGTAAAACTCTTCTTTTATTCTGATTCTAGATTTGACAAAAACTTGAAAAGAAACGGGAATTCGAATGAAAAAGACAGCGTAAATGATTCCAATTGCTTGAATCATAAAAGGAATAAACAGCTGATTAAAATTTTCTTTATCTATATATGAAAATGCAGAATCTGAAGCTGGCAAATAACCTAAAAGATATTGGCATATATCCCATTTATTGAGTTGGGCAGTTTCTATTTGGAGAAACGTCAGAAAAAAATGACGAGATAAAAAAAATAGTAATATTGTTAGAGACAGCGTAAATATCCCACTATGGATCAGGATTTTTTTGCTATTCATAGGCGACTCCTTTTTTTCGATAGACAAAGTAGGAGAATCCTGTTATTGAACCTAGCAACGGGAAAATAGTATACAACCAGACATCAGAAAATTTACTATAAAAGCCATCAAAAGGAATCTCTAATGAAAAATAATCAAAAGGTAATAAATTAGTCAAATAAACACCACTAAATGTAAGAGCGATTGGAACAGTAAGATACCAATAAAGATTTTTTTGGGTATATAAAGTCAGAATAGCGAAAAAAAGACTATAGGAGAATATAATTGGCAGATCATTTACGATAACAGTGAGTAAAAAAAATAAAACGGGTCTACCAACAAAATCTTTTTCAGAAAACATAAAATTGGTTATATATCCGGCTGTTTCTAATAAAGTATCTGTTTTCATCGGTGTAAATAGTCCGAAAATAAGATAAAACAAGGCATGTCCTAAGGTAAAAGACACTGCAATCGTAAACGAATACTTGATAATGGTTAAAAGTAATTGTCGTGAATAATGTTTCATCCGGTGTTTTCCCAATAGAAAAAAGGTCGACAAGTCTTCTTTAAAGTTCATCAAACCAAGAACAATAAATAAAGGATAAACAACAGCCAGAGTAGATACATTAAAACTAGCAGAAAACCAAGTTAAGTTATTGATAATAGTTTGGCTTTTAATGCTATAATGTTTTTCTGCAATATAGGTTTCTGGAGAGAGAAAAGTGGTTATGTTTGGTAGAATAAAAGAAAAGAAATACAAAACAAATAAAAGAAAAGGAATACCTAAAATTAATAGCAACAAATATTTATTGCTAAATATACGTCGGTTATACAATTTAAACCTCCTTTCGTTAGAAACAGCAAACAAAAGGTAAAGACTTTTCTACTCTTTACCTTTCGTTCGATTTTACTTAATACTCATCAGGACTCCAAGAACCGTAAACAATGAAATTGGAAACATTGCTATTTCTCTTTAGCTTGAGGTAATAATCTTTTCCTTTAACAGAACTATCAGAAAATTGAACTCTTGTGCCTGTTTTCATGGATACACCACCCCTATTTTTATTATCTGATTTTCGATAGTTAGTTACATTGACTTTTTTCCGGATTTTGTTTCTGATAGATTAATGACTGTTTCTGAATTATTTCGTTTCCTTGCAGAACCGACAGAATTACCTCCGGCTGTAACTTTAAAATTTACAATATTGATGATATCGCGAGCGTATGCTTCTGTTTTTGGCAAAAATGATGTAAACGATAATCCTGAACAAAGTAAAAACATCCCCATGGTTAATTTCCCTAATTTTTCAATCTTTTTAGTTTATAAAACAAACCTTATTTGATAGTTAGATTATTCCATATATTTAATTAAATAGCAAGAAACCAATAATTGCTTTTCGGATTGCTAATTTATTTTCTAAAGTAATAGTTGTGTATGGATAATCTTAATTTAATCTAAAAAAATAGTCATTAGTTGAATAAAAATAACGAAACATGTAAAATTAGTGGATAGTAAATTTTAATGGATTAGTGGAAGGGATCTATAATTTAATGAAAACTGAAAAAGAAAAGATGCTTGCTGAGGGACTTTATAATGCAGGGCATCTTAGTTTGGTCGAAGAGAGACGACGAGCGAGACAATTGACCCGCTTGTTTAATCAGACAACCGAAGAACAAAAAACGTATCGGGTCGAGCTATTGAAACAATTATTTAAGCAAACGGGTGAAAAATTATACATTGAACCGACATTTAAGTGTGATTATGGAAAGAATATTACAATTGGCGAAAATTTTTATGCGAATTTTGATTGTATCATTTTGGATGTTGCTGAAGTTGAGATTGGAAATAATGTCTTGTTCGCCCCTAAAGTGGGCCTTTATACGGCAAGTCACCCAATTGATGCAACGGTGCGTAATAGTGGTCTGGAGCTAGGAAAAAGGATCAAAATCGGCAACAACGTCTGGATGGGTGCAAATGCAAGTGTGAATCCAGGTGTGACTATCGGAGACAACACGATTATTGGCTCTGGTTCCGTCGTTACGAAAAATATTCCGGCAAATGTCATTGCTACTGGAAATCCTTGTAAAGTAATCCGAAGCATCACAGAAGAAGATCAACGTCAGTGGCAAGAGGCAGAGGACGCTTATTGGCGAGAGTTGGAAGTATAAAAGGTTTGTGATTGCTTTTCTATTTAAACTATTTTAAAGTAAACTAAATTGTAAAAATAAAGAAGAAGGTAATTTTGTGGGAAAAAAATTAACAGAAACACATACGATTAATCATTATGAATGCGATACGACCGGCAAATTAACCATGCCGATGTTACTAAATATTGTTATAAAAACTTCTGAGTCTCAGAGTGAAGAACTAGGAAGAGGAGCAAAATTTGTTGCAAAATATGGATTGACATGGGTGATTACGCGATACGATATACAGATTAAACGATTGCCCCAAGCGCAAGAAAAGGTTTTTGTGACGACAGAAGCTGTTAGTTACAATAAATATTTTTGTTACCGTAATTTTTGGATTCACGATGAAAATAAAGAAGAATGTGTGTTGATTGAATCAACTTTTGCGCTTATGAATTTAGAAAATCGGAAGATGGGCAGCGTTCCTGAAAAATTGATTGCCCCTTTTACAAGTGAAAAAATAACGAAAATTAAGCGAGGCGCCAAAATTTTACCGGTAACGTCTCACCAATTCTTGAACTATCGG
This sequence comes from Lactobacillales bacterium, assembly GCA_015654945.1. Taxonomy (GTDB): domain Bacteria; phylum Bacillota; class Bacilli; order Lactobacillales; family Vagococcaceae; genus JAATGB01. The sequence continues at coordinate 5,807 of JAATGB010000090.1, forward strand.
GTTCGATTTTCCGATATTGATGGGAATCAACATGTCAATAATTCTCGTTATTTTGACTGGATGTTAGATGTTCTAGGCTATGATTTTTTGGTGGAACATGAGGCAGAGTCGGTTGCGATTAAGTTTGATAAAGAAGTCGAGTATGGAAATGAAATTAATAGCTTTTGGGAGTTTGAACAAGAAGAACCCATGAGTAGTCGGCATCAAATTAAAGTTGGTGATCTACTTTGTGCGGAAGCGAATATTAAATGGCGTAAAAATTAAGCAAACAGGGACGGTTGAACCTTTGTTCAGTCGTTTTTGTCCATTTAGTTATCTAAATAAAGGACTTTTTATTAAAAAAATAGATAGAATATAAAGCCTATGGGAATAGGCTTTTTTTCGTCTTTTCGTCAAATTTGCTTGTGAAAAAATAACCACAACATTTGTAAACGAGAGGCAAATACGTCATACTAATTATAGATATATAAGATTTTTTAGAGAGGAAGAGCTAAAAATGATTGAATTTAAGAACGTGACAAAAACTTTTAAGGGTGGTAAAAAAGCAGTTGACAATGTAAATCTTTCGTTTGATAAAGGAGAATTTATCTGTTTTATTGGCACCAGTGGAAGTGGAAAAACGACGACGATGCGTATGATCAATCGGATGCTTGAACCAACAAGTGGTGAAATTCTGATCAACAATGAGAGTGTTCAAAAGCAAAATGCAGTAGAACTGAGAAGAAAAATTGGGTATGTCATTCAAAATATAGGATTGATGCCGCACATGACGATTCGTGAAAATATTGTCTTAGTACCAAAATTACTCAAGTGGCCGGAAGACAAACGCAATGAAATTGCAGATCGAATGATTAAATTAGTCGAGTTACCCGAAGAAATGCTGGATCGCTATCCAAGTGAACTATCTGGTGGACAACAACAAAGGATTGGCGTCGTCAGAGCATTAGCGGCGGATCAAGATATTATCTTAATGGATGAGCCTTTTGGGGCGTTAGATCCGATTACGAGAGACTCTTTACAAGATTTGGTCAAGGATTTGCAAGAACGATTAGGTAAAACGATTATTTTTGTGACACATGATATGGACGAGGCCTTGAAACTGGCAAATCGGATTGTGATTATGAGTAAAGGAGAAGTCATCCAATTTGATACACCAGACAACATTTTAAAGAATCCTGCCAATAAATTTGTAGAAGAATTAATCGGGGAAGAGCGTCTGCTCCAAGCACAACCGAATATTACAACTGTCGCGCAGGTCATGACTGAAAATGTTGTTTCAATTACGCCTGAAAAGTCCCTTTCGCAAGGAATTAAGCTAATGCGGGAACGCCGTGTAGATACTTTGCTAGTCGTAGATGGAAAAAATGTCCTAAAGGGATTTGTTGATGTCGAAAGTTTTGACCGCAACCGAAAAACCGCGACCAGTATTGGGGATATTCTAACGAAAGATGTATTTTTTGTGAAAAAAGATGCGCTTTTGCGAGATACAGTCCAACGGATTCTAAAAAGAGGGCTCAAATATGTTCCAGTAGTCGATGAAAAAAATCGTTTAGTCGGAATTATTACGCGTGCGTCATTAGTGGACATTGTTTATGATGTAATCTGGGGTGAAGAGGAAGAAGAAAGTATCTCTGATCAACTAGAAACAGCGGAACAAACAACGCCAACGGAACCACAAGTTACAGGTAAGGAGGGAGCGTAATGAATGCTTTCTTACTTGAAAACGGACAGGAATTAATTGTGAAAATCGGCGAGCACATTTGGATTTCTTTTATTGCGTTGTTTCTAGGCGTAATTGTGGCTGTGCCACTTGGAATTGCGTTAACACGTACGAAAAAACTAGCTCATTTTTTCATTGGCTTAGCGAGTGTATTACAGACGGTTCCATCATTGGCCTTACTTGCATTAATGATTCCCTTCTTTGGAATTGGTAAATTACCAGCGATTCTGGCTTTATTCATCTATTCCCTGCTGCCTATTTTGCGAAATACATATTTAGGTGTGAAAGAGGTCGACCCAAACTTAAAAGATGCAGCAAAAGGAATGGGGATGACTGATATTCAATCTATTTTTATGGTTGAAATTCCCGCTTCCTTGCCAACCATCATGGCGGGAATCAGATTAGCAGCTGTCTATGTCATTGCATGGGCAACATTAGCTTCTTATATTGGCGCGGGTGGATTAGGCGATTTCATCTTTGGAGGACTTAATCTTTACAAACCAGAATTAATTATTGCGGGAACAATTCCGGTCACTATTTTGGCCTTACTCGTAGACTTCTTATTTGGTCTATTTGAGAAGAAAGTAACGCCAGTTCGTGAGAAGGGAGTGTAACACATGCAAAGAAAAACAAAATTTTTTATCAGCTTGATCGGTCTGGTCTTTACGACCTTCCTGTTCAGTGGCTGCTCGTTTGCACTACCTGGTTTATCGACAAATAGTGACGAAAATACGATTTCAATCGCGGGTGGTGCCTCAACAGAATCACAAATAACAGGTGGACTTGTAAAGGGAATGATCGAACATTATACGGATAAGAAAGTTAATGTGATTAACAATTTAGGAACAACAACAGTGATTCATCAAGCAATGATGAATCAGGATGTTAGTATTTCTTCGATTCGTTATACAGGAACAGATTTGACTGGAACTTTAAAGCTAGATCCAGAAAAGGATCCGGGCAAGGCATTTACGATTGTTAAAAAAGCGTTTGAAAAACGGTATGATCAAACCTGGTTCCCTTCATACGGCTTTGCGAATACTTATACATTTATGGTCACGAAAGAAACGGCTAAGAAATACAATTTGAAAAAAATTAGCGACTTGAAAAAAGTAGCGGATCAATTGACTGCTGGGGTCGATACTTCATGGATGAATCGTGAAGGAGATGGCTATAAAGCTTTTTCAGAGGAATATGGGGTTGATTTTAAAAAAGTTTACCCGATGCAGATTGGTTTGGTTTATGATGCAGTGCATGCTGGAAAAATGGATGTTGTTTTAGGCTATTCAACAGATGGTCGTATCGCTAGTTATGATTTAGTGATGCTTGAAGATGACATGAAATTCTTTCCGCCGTATGATGCAAGTATTGTTGCTTCAAATACAATCCTGAAAAAAAATCCAGAATTAAAAGCGATATTTAAAAAACTAGAAGGCACAATTTCCACAAAAGAAATGCAAAAGCTAAATTATGAAGTCGATAATAATCTACTTGAACCAGATATTGTTGCGACGAAATTTTTAGAAGAACATCATTATTTTGAAAAAGGAGATGAGAAATAGCTATGCAAAATATGAATTTATTGCAGCAATTTATTTATTACTTCCAGCAAAATGGGAGCTACGTATTTAGCCAATTTGTTCGTCATTTTCTCATCTCTGCCTATGGCGTTCTCTTTGCCGCAGTAATCGGGATTCCAATTGGGATAATGATTTCACGGCGTAAAAAAATTGCGAGCTGGGTGATTGGGGCTGCAAATGTTATTCAAACTGTTCCTTCTTTAGCTATGTTGTCGATTTTGATGCTTGCTTTAGGACTTGGAGTGAATACCGTAATTGTGACGGTCTTCCTGTACTCTTTATTGCCAATTCTCTCTAATACCTATACGGGTATGCGTCAGGTGGATGATGTTGCGTTGGATGTCGGAAAAGGAATGGGCATGACGAAGTTTCAACGCTTGTACCTGATTGAATTACCTTTATCTATTTCGGTGATTATGGCTGGTGTTCGGAATGCGTTAGTAGTGGCAATCGGGATTACAGCAATTGGTTCTTTTGTTGGTGCCGGTGGGTTAGGTGATATCATTATTCGCGGAACGAATGCGACAAACGGAACAGCGATTATCTTAGTGGGCGCTTTACCAACAGCGTTTATGGCTATTTTTGTTGACTGGCTTCTCGGTATCGTAGAACGAAGAATGGATCCAGCTAGTAAAGGCAAAAGATAGCAAGAGGCTTTCAGGAATTTATTTCTGAAGGCTTTTTTAAATTTTTTTAAAATAATTGCTTTTTTTTCAGGTCTGATGTAGCTTTAATAGTATGAATAATTGTTGCGTGGCTAAAATGAAGGAGAAAAATTATGAGAGAATTTGAAAAGTCATTAAAGCTAGAAAATGTGAGTTATGATATTCGAGGCCCTGTGTTAGATGAAGCAGACCGAATGACAGAAGAGGGCATTCGAATTTTAAAATTAAATACTGGAAACCCCGCTCCTTTTGGATTTGATGCACCAAATGAAATTGTTCGCGATTTGATTATGAATGTCCGAAATTCCGAAGGCTATTCAGATTCAAAGGGCATTTTTTCGGCGCGTAAAGCAGTAGAACAATACTATCAGTTACAAAAGTTTCCCAATATTTCCATTCATGATATTTTTATTGGAAATGGTGTGAGTGAACTCATCACGTTGAGCATGCAAGGACTGCTAGATGTTGGCGATGAAGTTCTTGTCCCCATGCCCGATTATCCATTATGGACTGCTTCGGTTTCATTGGCTGGCGGTACACCTGTACACTATTTGTGTGATGAGCAAGCGGAATGGTTTCCAGATTTAGAAGATATTCGTGACAAAGTGACGTCCAGAACCAAGGCGATTGTGATCATCAATCCAAATAATCCAACGGGAGCAGTTTATTCAAAAGAAGTATTAGAAGGAATTGCACAGATTGCCCGGGAAAATGATTTGATTATTTTTTCGGATGAAATTTACGACCGATTAGTGATGGATGGCTTAAAGCATGTGCCAATCGCGACCTTAGCACCAGACTTGTTTGTTGTGACCTTTAGCGGACTTTCTAAGTCTCATCGAGTTGCTGGATTTCGTTGCGGCTGGATGGTACTAAGCGGTAATAAAAAGCATGTGAAGGGCTATATAGAAGGATTGAATATGCTTGCTTCAATGAGAATGTGTTCCAATGTTTTGTCGCAACAAATTATTCAAACAGCGCTAGGTGGATATCAAAGTGTGGATGAGCTTTTATTACCGGGTGGTCGAATTTACGAACAACGTGAATTTATTTATAAGGCACTGAATGAAATCCCAGGTATTTCGGCAGTGAAGCCGAAGGCAGCCTTCTACATTTTTCCAAAAATTGATGTGAAAAAATTTGGAATTCTAGATGATGAAAAATTTGTTTTGGATTTCTTGCATGAACAACACGTTCTTTTGGTTCATGGTGGCGGATTTAATTGGCAAAAACCTGATCATTTCCGGATTGTTTATTTACCAAAATTAGATGATTTAAAAGAAACAACCAAAAAAATGACACA